>JAZQJL010000001.1:0-1687 GCA_045541595.1 Lachnospiraceae bacterium
TGTGCTCTGTGGAAAATTCGGAAATCAGACGCTTCACCATCTCAATCTGCTCCAGAGAACTTAAAAAACCGGAGAGAATGCCGTCAAAGGTTAAAGAAAGCTTTTGCCAGTAATCCAGATAGTTTGGCAGTTCTGTGGTTAAATCTTTTTTATAAAATTGCGGAAAACCGGGATGGTTGGAAAAAAGGGCGGTTGGCACCGGACAACACTGGATTCCCATGGCGGAAATCACAGGGACGGTTACAGCCAGCGAAGATTTTCCAAAACCGACAATGCCGTTGACTGCAGCAATTTTTGGTATGGTATTATGCATAAAAAAAGAATTCCTTTCGTTGCTTTGAAAGGAATTCTAATTCATATCTGGAAATATTTAAATAACCAATTTGAGAAAATTTATTAATACCAGATATAAGAGACGGGGATGTGAACTTATGGATTTTAATCCTTTTTGTATCCGTGTCCGTCTGACTCCTCTGACATCGATTCGCCCGGACCGGAACAAACATAAATGTTTGTCCGTCCCGGGACGAATATCTGTCATCTGAGATGCCGTACACCAGGATACAAAAAGGGTTAAAATCAAAAATAAGTTCACAGCCCCGTTGCTTATAGCCGAGGTAAAAACTTCTTAAGTGATGTTGCTATTACAAATTATTCAGTAGCTAATACCTTGATTTTTGCAAAGGCTTTCCGTACCGGTGGCAGTGCAAGAAGTACTAAGGTTAAAATGACTTCCGGCAGGATGTAGCTTAAGTTATAAACGGTGGAACCCCAGATGGCAGCTACGTTCCCGTTTAAGGAATCCACATAGGTGGTGTAGAAAATCAGGCCGGATACCATGTGGAAGAAGAATCGGCCGAAGGCACCAACCAGAAAACCGGTGATGAGTCCGTACTTTTTATTGTGGAAAAAGCCGGACAGACCGAGAGCGGCAAAGGCCAGCGGATAGTCTAAAATGACCTGGGCCGGATGGACCACATAAGGGCCGGTAATAAACTGCAGAATGCCGTAGGCAAAGGCTGCAATCAGACCGGTGGCAGGACCGTACCAATAGCCCACCAGGCTGACAATCAGCATGGAGAACAAGGTGGTGGAACCGCCGTTTGGCAGGCTCGGAAGCTTGATGACAACCGAGATGACGGTGGCCAGGGCAATTGCCATGGCAGAGAATACGAGTTGCTTTGTTTTGTTTTTGGACATAAAAAATCCTCCTTAAGATTAAGCTTAGGAGGGGCCAACAAAATTCATATGTAGATTGAATTATGCTTCCTTACGCCGGTACTAACCGGATCAAGTGATGAGGGTCAGCAGCCTTTCGGCCACTTCTCAGCAAATGGCACCCCTAGCAAGTTTTAGTATAATCGATTTTCTTGAAATGTCAAGAAAAAAGATGGAAGATTACTTCCACCTGATTTCTGGAATAATTATAGCATACTTTTGGGGAAATTACCAGTCTTTAAATTAGAAAGTGACATGCTATAATCTAACAAGGTATGCATAAAAGAAATATGCAGCAAAGGAAAGGGGACGATGCGGGTGAATCAGGAACAGTATTTAAGTCATGTTTTGGCAAACCTGGAGACTGCGATTGCGGAGCTGGAGGGAAAGTTGGAATTTCGGCGCTCAGAGATTGCAAAAATGCAGGAGTATTACTGGGAAAGCTACAACGAGTATGATGAGTTTGGGT
>JAZQJL010000002.1:0-7503 GCA_045541595.1 Lachnospiraceae bacterium
GCGCCCCGTCCAGAAACCTTAGGTTTTGTCTGTCCGTAAGCAGTTCATCTGCAGAACTGCCGTAGGACATGTGTAGAAACTGCTGGGAGCAGTTTAAATCCGGTGCTTTTAAAAGCTCTGCATCGCCCTCTGCCACGCATACCGGAATATGGTATCCGTTCTTTAGGGATTCTGCCGCCAGCATATGATCAAAATGTCCATGGGTAAGCAGTACCGCCTCCGGCGTAACACCAAGAGCGGAAACTTCTTCCATAATCCGCCTGGAATCTGCTGCAGGGTCTATGATAACTGCTTTTTTAGTCTCTTCCTTGTACACAATATAGCAATTGGTTCTGACCAGTCCAAGAACCAGACGTTTAATTTCCATGGCAGATGGTCCTTTCTTTTATCAGCCGGAGGTACGTACCACGTCGATTACACTTTCCACCTGCCGGATTTTTGTAATCAGATAGCTTAACTGCTCTGCTCCGTGTACCTCAAAACCAATGGTAATGGTAGCTGTGCCCTGCTTACTGATACGGCTGTTGATTGTGGAAATATCCACTTTGTTTTCGGTTAAAATCTTAGTGAGATCTAACAGCACACCACTTCGATTATTTGCAAATACGTTAATTTCCGCAAAGTACAGATCTTCTCTCTTGTCTTCCAGCTCATTCCACTCTGCCGGAATAAAACGGATCCGGTCCTCATCCGGCGCATTAATGACGTTGACACAATCGGTACGGTGAATGGAGACACCACGGCCACGGGTTACGTAACCGATGATTTCATCCCCCGGTACCGGAGAACAGCACTTGGAAAAATGCACTGCCACATCATCAATACCCTGTACCATGATGCCGGTTTTTGCCTTAACACTAATCGGAAGCTTTTTCTCATGAACCTCCTGCAGGGATTCCATAAGCTTTTCATCCGTCATTTCTTTCTTCTGTTTCTTGTTGTATTCTTCCAACAAGCGGTTAACAATCTGACCCTCTTTCAACGCACCGCGCCCTACAGCCGCCAGCACGGAATCCCAGTCACGGAAACCGTACTTATGCATACAAACCTCTAAAAACTCAGGTTTGTTGATATCAGACTGCTTAATACCCTTTGCTTTACAGTAAGCCGTTAACAGATTCTTACCGTGAAGGATGCTGTCTTCCTTCAGTTCTGACTTAAACCACTGGTTAATTTTATTTTTTGCCTGGGTACTCTTTACCACATTCAGCCAGTCGCGGCTTGGTCCCTTGGAATTCTGGGACGTGATAATTTCAACCCGGTCGCCGTTTTGAAGTACATAGTCGATGGTAACCAGTTTGCCGTTGACTCTGGCACCAACCATCTTATTACCAACGGCACTATGAATGGCATAGGCGAAGTCTACAGGTGTAGAACCTGCCGGAAGGTTCTTTACATCTCCCGTTGGAGTAAAGCAGTATACGCTGTCTGAGAACAGGTCAAAGTCGTTCTTTAAACCATTTAAGAACTCCTTGCTGTCGGACATGTCACGCTGCCACTCTAAAATCTGACGCAGCCATGCCAGCTTCTCCTCCTCGTTAGCGGAGGACTTGACGCCGTTCTGGGCTTCTTTATATTTCCAGTGAGCAGCAATACCGTATTCTGCCGTTTTGTGCATTTCATAGGTTCTGATTTGGATTTCAAACGGGGTGCCGTTTGGACCAATCAGAGTAGTATGCAGGGACTGATACATATTTGGCTTTGGCATGGCGATATAGTCTTTAAACCGTCCCGGAATCGGGATGTACATCTCATGCAGAATGCCCAGTACGGCATAGCAGTCCTTGACATCTTCCACAAGTACACGGACCGCAAACAAATCGTAAATCTGGTCCAGTGTCTTGTTCTGGTTTTTCATTTTTTTATAAATACTGAAAAAATGCTTTACTCTTCCGTCAATCTGGGCATCAATACCGTAGTCGGAGATTTTTTCCGCCACCGCATCAATAATACCTGCCACAAAGGCTTATCTGTCGGACTTGCGAAGAGCAATTTTTTTTGCCAGGTCTGTATAGACTTCCGGCTCCAGATATTTTAAGGACAAATCGTCCAATTCAATCTTAATTTTGGAAATACCGAGACGCTGGGCTAAAGGCGCATAAATGTCCATGGTCTCTCTGGATTTTTCTTTCTGCTTCTCCGGCGTCATGAACTGCATGGTTCTTTGGTTGTGTAAACGGTCCGCCAGCTTAATCATAATAACACGGATATCTTTTGCCATGGCAAGGAACATCTTACGAAGATTTTCTGCCTGCAGCTCGATTTTATCTGCATCGTAATTTAACTGGGTCAGTTTGGTAACACCATCTACCAGAAGTGCAATTTCATCGCTGAACTCTCTTGCTACGTCCTCCATGGTGAAGTCCGTATCTTCCACCACGTCATGCAGAATACCTGCAACGATGGTTTCTTTATCCAGCTCTAACTCCGCCAACGTAATGGCAACACAAAGAGGATGAATGATATACGGCTCCCCGGACTTTCTCTTTTGGTCTTTGTGCATGTCGTACGCAAGACGATATGCTTTTTCAATCATGGAGATATCCGTTCCCGGCCGGTACTCATACACCGTTTCAATCAGTTTTTTATACAATTCCTCCGGTTCCGTAAAACCGACAGGCATACTTAACGATTTTTCCTCTATTGGCTTTTTGATTACTATACCTTTTCTCTTCTCTTCCTGTTCTGCCATAATTTCACCGCACCTTTATCAAGTCCTAGTCCGTAGTATTTGTCAGTTGTTTGGAAACTATTTTCCCGGATACTTAATTACAGAGTCTACCTCATATCCCTTTAACTTTTCTCTGCCGTTTAAGCCTTCTAATTCCATTAAGAACACAATTTTTACAACTTCACCGCCGAGCTCTTCCACCAATTTTGTAATAGCCTCAATGGTGCCGCCGGTGGCAATCAAGTCGTCCACAATCACTACCTTCTGTCCCGGTTTGATGGCATCTTTATGCATCTCGATGGTAGCGGTGCCATACTCTAAGTCATAGGTTTTTTCGATTGTTTCGCAAGGAAGCTTACCCTTTTTACGAACCGGGATAAAGGATTTCTTTAAATTATATGCTACCGGAACACCGAAAATAAATCCTCTGGATTCCGGACCAACTACTGCGTCAAATTCTACGCCTTCCAATAAACCTTCCACACCCTGAATTGCCAGCTGCAATCCGTCTGCATCCTGCAGCACGCTGGTTACGTCACGGAACATAATGCCCGGCTCCGGAAAATCCGGAATAGTTCTTACATAATCTTCTACTCTCTTCATAATAATACACCTCTCCTGTTTTGCCGTTCTGTATTTTAACCGCACTACGGCATTTTATTTTAATTAATAATAAATATTATATCACTTTTTTCACTATATGCAAACAGAAAATTTCACCGTCCACTGTACTTCTGCATATAATAATCATAATACGCTATCAAGGAGTTTCCATGCGTTCTCTAATTTATCCCGTCACCACCGATACTGCCGCTGACACTTCCGGCGGATTTTTGGCGGAACTCACCGACATCACCACTAATTTCCCAATAGAAGGAGCCATGGTGTCCATCACCTCTTTGGATACCCCTTCCCGTCCGGTAGAAGTACTCCGCACGAATTCCGCCGGTTTCACACCTTTTATCAACCTTCCTGCCCCACCTTTCGCCCTAAGTCAGGAGCCTTCCGACATCCGTCCCTATAGCGAATATGTACTGGACATTTCCGCTCCGGGTTACGAACCTATCCGCATCTCCGGTGCCGAAATTCTTTCCGGTGTTACCGCAAAGCAACAGGTACAGCTTCTGCCAAGCCCTGCCGGACTTCCTGATACCGTGGAGGAATTTATCATCCCGGATCATACTCTTTACGGTTCCTATCCTCCGAAAATTGCCGAAGCTGAAGTCAAGGAAACCGTTTCCTCCGGAGAAATTGTCCTGCCCTCCGTCGTCATTCCTGAATATGTCGTGGTGCATGACGGCACACCCAACAATCGCAATGCAAAAAACTATACGGTGCGTTATCGGGACTATATCAAAAACGTCGCTTCCAGCGAAATTTACGCCACTTGGCCGGAGGCCACTATCTACGCCAACATCCTTGCCATTTTATCCTTTACCCTGAACCGGGTTTATACAGAATGGTATCGTGCCCGGGGCTACGATTTTACCATCACTTCTTCCACCGCCTTTGACCACAAATGGATTCCGGAGCGGAATATCTACGACACCATCGATGCAGCCGTGGACAATATTTTTAACAATTATTTATCCCGGCCGAACGTAAAACAGCCGATTCTTACCCAGTACTGTGACGGCAGACAGGTATCCTGTCCGGGACTTATGACCCAATGGGGAAGCAAATCTCTTGGCGATCAGGGCTATACACCAATCCAAATACTGCGAAACTTCTATGGCAATAGCATTTACATCAATTCCACGGAGGAAATTTCCGGAATTCCGTCCTCTTATCCCGGTACTGCCCTGCGCCAAGGCTCCCGGGGCAACAGCGTCCGCACCATCCAGGAACAGCTAAATGTCATCAGCAATGCCTATCCCAGAATTCCAAAGGTTGCAGAAGACGGAGTATTTGGCCAGGGAACGGAGGATGCCGTTCGCGAATTTCAGGAAATTTTTAATCTGACACCGGACGGTGTGGTCGGGTTTAATACCTGGTACAAAATCTCCGCCATTTATGTGGCGGTAAGCAGAATTGCGGAATATGCGTAGAAGAACCACCACTAAAAAAGCCCGGAGCACTTTGCTCCGGGCTCTTCTTATTGGGATTTAATTTTCCGTCTTTTCCGGCACGGTAATTACTACCGGTGCCACATTCAGATATTCTCCGGTCTTCTTGTATTTCAGTTTCAGCGTAATAACCGCTTTACCTGCCTTATGGGCAATTACAAGGCCGCTGCTATTTACAGTGGCAACAGATTCATCCGTAGAACTCCATTCGTACTCATAATCGTTCTTCTTCCAGTTCTTTACGCCGTAGAAGTTTAAGTCAACCTGCTTGCCGATTTCCAGCTCACGACGAAGCTTGGTATCCCAGGAGAACATTCCGAGGAAGATATCGTAATCTGCTTCCGGAACGCCTACTTCCATAGGAGCCACGTTCAGTTTCTCTCCGGTTGCCTTATTAATCATGGTGAGATTAATAATTGCAATACCGTTACTATGCATGGTTACAACACCCTGCTGGTTTACGGTAGCAACACTTGGATCGGAAGTGGTCCAGCGATAGCTGTAAGCATTCTTCTTCCAGTTCTTTACGCCATAGAAATTCAAGTCCATGGACTCGCCAATCTTCATGGTGCTTCCCATGGTTGCCTTTGCCTTGGAAACGCCTAAAAGAACATCGTACTTCTGGATTTCCTTCTTATAGGTATCCGGCTTAATCCAGGAGGTTCCAGGATTATAGGTCGGAGTAGGTGTTGCCGTTGGTTTTGGCGTAGAGGTTGGCTTTGGTGTTGCTGTCGGCTTTGGTGTTGCCGTTGGTCTTGGCGTAGACGTTGGCATTGGTGTTGCCGTCGGTCTTGGGGTCGGTGTAATGCTGTTATCGATGAATTCCGCCGTAACTGTAACATCCTTGGCCGGCATATAGAATACGCCGTTGCTGCGTACGGTTACTTCACCGGAAGTCCATCTGTTTAACCGATAACCGGAATCCGGTTCTGCAGTAAGAGTAATCTTGGTTCCTCTTGGTGCGCTGTACCGGTCCGCATAAGCATAACCGCCGTTGCTGTAAAGCACCGTTACATAATAGTATGTAATGTATGCTTCGCCACAGTTTTCACAAATACCGTCATCCGTTTCATCGTAATGCTTACATGCCGCACGGATTACGGATACGGTCACGCTGATCTTTTCGTAATTCTCTCTGTCGGCTCCGATATATTCCGCCACAGCTCTTGTTGTAACATTTGGAGTCAGTTCTATACCTGCATCTACCCATGCCCAGTTTTCATTCAGGGTGGCTGCGCCAAGATAGTCTGTTTCAAACGGCACGCGCATGGTTGTGGCCGGCATTCCCGGTGCAGCTGCAAGCTTCTTCACCGTAATTGCCGCGTTTCCTTCTAACGTTGCGTACTCGTCATTACTTGGAGTAAATACCCAGGTTGCTGTTGTTGCATCAACAGTAGGAATCGCGCTCGGATTCTTCCATGCCAGGGTACCGCGTACGACATTGCCGTCCTCATCTACAAAGGTGCCGCCCCGTAAGGTTATTCTGGATAACGGATTTCCTACGGTAATGCTTCCGGATACCGTTACCGTCGTACCGGTCTTTAAGCTTACCGGTTTCTGGTCAACCAATGTAATATTGATTTGAATTGTAATTGCTTCATACCGCGTGCTTGTCACCGTGACGGATAAACCGCCTGTATCATTTACAGCTCCTGCCTTTACCGTATATGTCAGAACATCGCCGGTAATGGACGGAGTTCCGTCGAACGTCACTGCTCCGCCGGAGTTGGTAACGGAACCATACGCTACGGTACCGCAGTCCGTCGGAAGAAGTTCCTTCAGGTTAATGCTGTCTGCTTTATCCTCGCTGTATCTGTACTTTCTGTCATCCTCTACGACAATTGCGCTCTTCTTTGTAGTGAAGCTGGTTTTTACCGTCGCAAAGTTTCCTGCCTCATCCTTGGCAACCACAGTAAGGTAATAAGTCTTATTCGGAGTGAGTCCGGTAAGAGTTACACTTCCGTCTGCTGCCAGACCGTTATCAAAGGCGGTCTGTGCACTTACTGTAGTGCTGCTTTCCGATAAGTAGTATCTGCATTCCGGAACGCTGCGGTTATCCGTTACCGTCCAGGAATAGCCTGCGCCGGTAGAGGAAAGACTCTCCGCGGTCAGGGTATTGGATGCAAACACCGGTGCAGTCAAATCAACCTTTACGGTAATCGTCTTGGCATCGGTAATGTAGCCGGTTGCCTTTTCCTTTAAGTAATAGGTTACTTCCGTACCGCTTTCATCGGCACTGGCTGCGGTTATGCTGATGCTTGCCGCATAGGTACCGGTCAAGCTTGTGCTGATAGTATAGCCCTCCGGTGCCGTGATAACTGCCTTCTTAACCCATCCGGTCGGAGCAGTTGCTACTTCAATTGTATCCAGATAACGGATTTCAAAGGTTCCGGCAAAGCTTCCCTTATAGTTTGCACCCTTGGCAGCAATAATAATTGTTGCCGGTGTCGTTGTTGTTACATTCTTATTATTTGCATATGTAATCGTACAGGTTGCACCATTCTTTAAGTTGTTCTGCAGGTCGGTAAAGACTTCCCCTTCTGCATTTAAGATAGTGTAAGCAGGCTTCTGCGCTACACCGGTGTAATATACCGGAGCAATCTGAATGCTTGCTTCACCGGAGCCCAAATCGTACGGAAGCATCTTTACCGTATAGGTATCGGAAAGGAAATCCGCGTAATTTGCATTGCCGGTCACTCTGATCTGCACGTACAAGGTGCCTGCATTGGTCATGGTTGGCGCTGTCTTGCTCCAGGAAGTCCAGGT
>JAZQJL010000003.1:0-13262 GCA_045541595.1 Lachnospiraceae bacterium
GTCGGCGTACAGGTCGGACTTGGCGTTACTGTCGGCATCGGCGTACATGCCGGACTTGGTGTCACGGTCGGCATCGGCGTGCAGGTCGGACTTGGCGTTTCCGTTGGCGTCGGCGTATAAGTCGAACTCGGTGTCACGGTCGGCGTTTCCGATGGTTTTATACTTGGTGTCACCTGTTCTGCCAGCTCATTTTCAATAGCCGGGTTCTCCTCTATTTGTTTCTTTCCGTTACATCCCGAAAGGGCAAATAACACACATAAACATACCACAAGTCCACACTTATACTTCATATACATTATCCTTTAATCAACTCTTTTATTTTTTCATAGACACGTGTTGAGTTCTCTTTATCCTGATACTTAAAGAACCCGGCAACCCGTTCTCTATACTTTTCTTTCATTGCACAATTATTTTTACAATACTCCCGTAAAACCGCGGACAGTTCCTCGTGACCGGTTACCACCTCACCAAAACCATCTCTTTCGTATTCAAAATAACCCTTGGAATAATTTTTCTCGCCTTCCCAAAATTCCTTTGCATCAAATTGGTAATACACTACCGGTTTTTGCAAAAGAACGAAATCAAAAATCGCGGAAGAATAATCCGTTATAATCAAATCACTTTCAGCAAAAATATCTGTATAGCTTTTATCCCATATTTCTATATTACCGCCTTCTTTAAACTGCGATAGAAAATGATTCATTTCAGGATGTGGTCTGAAGCAAAGTTGGTACCCCATTGCTTCCAATTCCTTTTTCAGTTCGTTATCCTCTACCAGTCTTTTAAATGCCTGGAAATAACTGCTTTTTTCAAATTGTTCCGGAGACATATTTACCAAATATTTTCTCCATGTAAATAAGATGGTTATTTTCTTTTGAGGATTATTGTACAAATGGTCATGACGCGGTAAACCTGTCAGCCATACATGGCTTGGTTCTATATCATATTGCGGTTCAAGCATAGATTCCCGTTCCGCTTTTCCTGTTGTAATGATATAAAAGTTATTATGACTCGCCGGATTCAGCATAGGAGAAAGATCGCTGGCCGCAACCCCATGCTGTAAAAAAATCTGAGGGGTTTCCTCATGATTTTCCATATGAATCAGCTGAGAACTTATATGAGCATCACAAGTGCATAACAGAATTTTGTACGCTAAAGACTCATATTCTACGGTTTTTCCTATGTTACGGATTCTCTCATAGTCCTTCGAGCTTTTTGCAATAGCAAAAACCGAACGTACCTCTTTCCCCTGCAAGAATTTAAAAAATGCTTCTCCATTATCTCCGGCAGAGAACTGACGGTCACTAATCAGCCAAACATTCTTTCCGTAAAAAATGCGCCCTATCTTTCTAATAAACGCAAATATCGATTTTTTAATTTTTGTTTTGTTCATCTCCTGTTTCTCCTTCTGTCAACACTTCTCTATGAAGTCCAAAATCAGATTTTCCACCTTGCTCTCCGGCGCAATATACGGTCGGAAATCAAAGGTTTTTGCCTTTTCTATGTACTGTGGCAAATCCTTTTCCTCGCGGCAGCAAAGCACACAACCCTTTCCTTCAAAGGCTTCCGCAATCTGAAGCTGATGATCGTCCACATGCTCATTGTATTTTTTCAGGCGGGGCACCACAATAATCGGGCGTTTTGCCTGAATTCCCGTCATGATCGTGCCTACACCGGAATGGGTAATCAGTACGCTGCAATTTTGAATCATTTCCGCAAACTGTGCGGAATCTACAAATGCGCTGTATTTGCAGTGTACCGGCTGATAGGTGGAGTTGCCGCACTGCACAAATACCTCTTCTTCTACTGTCTGCGCCAGCTCATCTGCAGCCTTAATCAGACGGTTCATTTCAAATTTCTGGGTTCCTAATGTAACAAGAATCAAAAGATGCCACCTCCTAACACGGATTTTGGATATAGATTCAACATGTCCTCCCACTGAACAATAAATAAATCTGCCATTTTATAAACAAGCTTTCCGGTTAAGGATGCATCATGCACCCTGGCAAAGGATTCTATGTATATTATTTTTTTCTTTTTCAGCTTGGCAATGACGCAAAACGGATAGGCAATCAAAGCTCCCGTAGTAACTACAAAATCCGGGTTTTCTTTTTTTAGAATTTTCCATGCGCGGAAAAATAACGCAATGAATTTAAATACAAACTTCCACTCCCGGCGATTCGTCTGCGGAACATAATACTGCTCCCTGCAAAAATTCTTTACTTCAAAATCACTTTTTTCCGTAACAAGAAAGCAATCGTATTGCTGTTCTAACTTTCGCAGTCTCGAAATTTCCTCCAGGTGTCCTCCGGAGGAAGCCACCATACAAATTTTCTTTTCCATACATTATCCCTCCCGGCTCTGCATTCCGCATTACACAGTTTCCATTCATTCTTTAGCTGATTAATGATAACATAACCTCAAAAAAAGAACAAGGTTTGGCTCATTTACACTCAGATTATAATATAAAAGCATGTTTCGAAACAATTTTCTAACAAAATTGATAGAATCGTTTACATTTATTTTGAAATACTATATAGTAAGGTCAGTGATATACAAAAGACCTACTTGGCAAGGCAATAGCAGTGGATATAATCCAGAAATTTAAACGTAAAGGAGAATAAAATTATGAAGACATGGACAACACCGGAAGTAAGTGAATTAAACATCAGCGCAACAGCACAGGGCAAGCAGATTAGCGCAAGCTTTGATGAAATCAGAGTAGACCAGAACGGTAACTACTGGGCAAGCTTCACCAGCGGTGCCGACAGCAATCCTGAAATAAAAGGTGACGTTACTGTAAACAACTAATTCGCTTCATCATTACACCAAATAAATCAAAAAGCATCTCGTTCACACGGGATGCTTTTTCTTGTCTTAAGGTTTATTTCATTTTGTGATACTTCTCTAAAAACATACTTAAAGACAGTAGCACCGTCACATCCTGCGCCATAGAAGTATCCCGAATGGTTTCCGCTTCCTTTAATTCAGAAATCAGCTTCTGTACTTTTTCCTTGTCCAGAATGCGGTATATGTTTCCGCTCTCCAGACGGCGGATAATGTCCGCTTTGTACTGCTGCCAGTGCTTGTTCAGACGAAACACAAAATCCGCGCTTTGGAGCCCTCTGTGTTCCACATCATTCCGGATTTCTGCCGGCACGATGCCCTCCATAAATTCCCGCACCAGGCGACGTTCCACACCGTCATGGGCAAAGCATTCCATCGGAAGTGCCATGCACAGTTCTATCATGCGTTTGTCTTTGGTCGGATCCCGGATAATAATACCGTGAGCCAGTCCTATTTTTGTATCATACATGCCCAGGTGCTGAAGAATCCGCAGATCCGTCATAAAGTTTTTATGTTCCCTTTCGGAATCCATAAGTGATCCGCCGCCACGCCGCAGCATCTTCTTAATTTCATTCCTGATACCGTATTTCCGGAACAGTTCCTGCCGAACAAAGGATTCCTCTACCATAGACAGATCCGGCATCCATTTTTCCTTTAATGCAGCTTTTGCCACCCGGATTACATTTTCTTTGGTAACTCTCCGACGACGCATGAACGCCGTGGTAGCCCTTTTTGCTCCGGGGATATCAAGCTTTAACAGCCGCTGATACACCAGCGATAAAATAGCACCGTAGGAAATGGTGGAATTGCCAAACTGCCCCTTTAATACCAGCCTGCAGCCTTCTTTTCTTGCCCGAGTATAAATGTCATCCAGCCATACCAGGTTAGCGTTGGATTTTCCGGGAAGCTCCGTGTAATCCACAAACCGCTCCAGTTCGGAAAACGCCGTTTTTTCTTCACAGGACACAAAGTTCGTAATCACATTCGAATACTGCGCCGACACCAACTTTGGTCCACCGGACTCATTCATTAAGGCAAAGCCTTCTTCACATTCAAAATCCTCTAACGGGACAGAGGTATAGGTGTAAAGGTTCTCCTCTCTCTCTTTCAGCAACGGCGCCGCCAGACAGGCCACTGCCGAAGAATCCAGACCACTGCTTAGCGTCATGGCGGTTTTCCCTGCTGAACGAAGCATCTCTTTTACACAGGTTCTAAAGGTATCTAAAAACAATTGCTTATATTCTTCATCGTTTGCCAACCGCAGTTTTTTCACTTCTTTTGCCGGGTTCCAATAACGTATTTTTTTAATCGTACCATTTGATATTTTGACATAATGTCCCGCTTCCACCTGAAACACACCCTCAAATGCCGTCAGTCCCGGAAAGATAATCATGTCCGGTGCCCGGAAAGCTTCACAGGCTGCCAGCCATTGTTCCGACAAAGAGAAGCTTTCTTCTCCAAGCATCTGTAAAACCGGGCCCATGGTCGTGGAAAACACCACATCCGATCCCCGCTTGCAATAATGGATACAGCGGCTTCCGGTGTGGTCAGTATAAATCAGGATTTCGCCTTTATTTTTGTTGTAAACAGCAAAAGAGAAAATACCTGCCAGATGCTTTACAAACTCTTCTCCCCAGGCAAGGTAGGCCAGATAAGCCAGCCTGCCATCCGTTGTCTCTTCCACGGAAACACCAAGCAGCCGGGCTACTTCCTCCCGGTTGTCCAAAATACAATCTGCCATAAAATAAACATCTCTTTCCTCATCATAAAGCGGAAGAATTTCCTTCTCAGCACCCGCAACAACATACTGGTGGGCGCATGCGAAATACACATGGTCCCGGAACATCCGGTCCACACGGTCAATTTTATATGCCTCCATCGTCTGCTCAATTTGCGGAAGCCTGTTTTTCTCCAGCTTTTTTCCGGACAAATTCACATGTCCCCAGATTGCTCCTGCCACGGTTATTTCCTCCGTATTATAACTTTAACTGCTCTTTTATCTGCTGTATCTGCTCTTTTGTTGTATCCCCGCTCATCGGGCGCAATAGCTTAAAAATCGGCGTTTTTTGAGCGATTTGAATACACTTCATCATATCCTCCGGCGGGAATGCCAAAGAAGATTCAAATACCGGCTTCATAAACAAATTGTCAAGCACGGCCTGCAGTGTTGCATGACCTTGCAGCTGCTGCATCACAACAGTTTCTCCGGTATGCCGGTTTAACGAAATGATTGCCCCCAGCGGCGTTGCCTCGGAACAAAACTCCTCTACCCGGCTTACTGCAAACTTGTCCCTATCTTCATCAATGTAAAGTAATTCTTCTGTATTTAAATCATTTCTGACCACAGCGTCCCGACACAGCTTCTGTTGAGGGAAAGCAGGAAGCACCAGTACCCGGCCCTCTGATGTAACGTCCACAACTGCCACATCGTCTGTCAGCAATTTACACCCCTGTTCTAACAGTCTGGTAGTCAGGGTAGATTTTCCCGAACCGCTGCCACCGCAAACCATCAGTGCCTGTTCACCCCATTTTACGGCGCTGCAATGAATGGCCAGCTTGCCGCGCTGCCAAAACACCATGGCAATGCAATAGCCAAACACAAAAGGTGTCAGGTCGTTCATCGGAACCCCTTTTTTAGGACGGATTTTTATGGTCGTTCCGTCCGTTACCACAAAACTGCCTTTATGGTTGGAAAAGTGGATACGGTTACGGCTAAGCTCATATACCTGATTTGTGTAATCTTCCACGCTGTCTTTTTCTATTTCCGCAAAGGTTTTAATCCATAATTCAGGTGCTTCTTCCGCTGCCGGCAACAACTGCGGATATTCTATTTCCGATGCTAAAATAACCCCATAAATTTTATAATAAAACAGTTTCATTTCCGGTCTCCCTTCTCCTGAATTTTTGCTTCAAATACTCTTTACAAATTATACTATACTCTTTTTCCTCTTAGCAAGTAGATATGTCTGTTTTTCTTGACTTTCTTAATCACTATGATACAATAAATGCAGATAAAACAGTTCATTTTACATATAAACGGAGGATACAGCTTTGCGTACTATTCTTAACTATTTAAAAAAGCTTCGTGCTTCATCGCCTTACGCTATCTGGCTGATGAAATATACCAAGCCATATATCCCGTCATTGGCTCTTACCATGCTGTTTTCCATTGCAGCATCCTTAATTTCCATCGGAACCGCCGTTGTCAGCCAGCAGTTGATTGATAATGCCTCCATCGGAAAAACCATTACCAGCAACATTTTACTGTATATCGGCTGCATTCTTATCATGCAGGTGGTTCAAATTATAAGCTCCATGTTTACGGTTATCATACAGGAAAAGTTCTCCTTTGGTATCCGCAAGCAGGTATACGAAAAAATTCTTCATTCCTGTTACCACAATGTTTCCAAGTATCACTCCGGCGACTTAATGACCCGCCTCACCAGTGATACCGGCAACGTTGCCGACGGTATTGCAAACGTTATTCCGCACATTATTATTCTGATTGTGGAATTTGTAGCATCCTTTGTTGTCCTTATGATTTATGACCCAATGCTTGCCGTGTTTGCTTTGCTTCTTGCACCGGTAGGCGGCATTTTAAGCATCTGGCTTGGCCGTAAATTAAAAAAATTACAGGTAAAAGTGCAGGAATCCGAGGCAAGCTACCGTTCCTTCATCAGCGAAAGCCTAAGCAATATTTTGATTATTAAGTCCTTCCGCACGGAAGACTACTCCACCGAGCGTCTGCAGGAGCTTCGCGATGAACGTATGCACTGGATAATTAAGAAGCAGCGCATGAGTCTCATTGCCTCCTCCGGTATGTCCTTAACCTTCCAGGCCGGCTACGTTCTGGCTCTTGCCTGGGGAGCTACTAAATTATCCGCAAAAACCATTACCTACGGTACCATGAGCGTGTTTCTTACCCTGGTAAACCGTCTGCAGTCTCCGATTTTGGGGCTGGCACATACCATCCCGCAGGTTGTAAATGTTCTGGCATCTGCCGGTCGTGTTATGGAACTTCAGAATCTTCCGGTAGAACCGGAACTGGAAGAAACCATCACTCCTGAAAATGTCGGCGTGGAAGTGAAACATATATCCTTTGGCTATTCCGATGATATTCTATTTGACGATGCCTCCGTTACCATTAATCCCGGCGAATTTGTTGCCATTGTGGGTGCTTCCGGTATCGGAAAAACCACGTTAATCCGTTTAATTTTGTCCTTTATGAATGCAAATGCAGGCAGTATCTCCTTCTTCAATGACAGAAAAGAACAGGTGGCAACCAATGCCAACTCCCGTGACTTCCTGTCCTATGTACCGCAGGGTAACACTTTGTTTAGCGGTACCATCGAATACAATATCCGCATGGGCAAAAAGGACGCTACCGACGAAGAAGTTTATGAAGCCCTCCGTGCTTCCGCTGCTTACGACTTTGTCTCTGAACTGCCGCAGGGTATCCACACTGTCATCGGCGAGCGTGGCTACGGCATTTCCGAGGGTCAAGCGCAACGAATCGCCATTGCCCGTGCCTTAATAAAAAAAGCGCCGTTCCTTATTCTGGACGAGGCCACCTCTTCCCTGGACGAAAAAACCGAGTTGGAGGTATTGGAAGGTATCAAGAATTTCTCCTACCATCCAACCTGTCTGTTAATCACTCACCGTCGTTCCGTACTGGCATACTGCGACAGGGAAATTATGATTGACAATAAACAGATTACGGAATGTCCGATGTAATCATAATCTAAAAAGGCATGGAATTTCTCTCCATGCCTTTTGTTGTTTTCCTATTGCTTTTTATTCCGCTTTCTTAACTTCTCTGGAACGGCTGGTTAAATTTTGTATCTGAACACAGTTTGAAATACACATAAAAATACCTTTATCACGTAATTCTGTGGTATCTTCTTCTTTTTGGACAGCCCATTGTTCCAACGCCTTCCAATCCAAAAAATCATCCCAATATTTTCTGTCAAGCATATCCACTGCTCTCTTTTTTCTTTCCAGATAAGCATCCTCTTTCACCGGAGTTTTTTCGTGATTCGTCCAGCTTTTGTCCTCTTTACAGCTTACTTTATATAAAGATTCCGGCATAATATCTTTAAATGCTTCTCTAAAAATGTAACGGTTTTTTCCTTTTTTCAAATACATATGTCGCGGAATCGATACCGCGTAATCAATTACTCGATAATCCAAATACGGCATGAGATATCTGACACCGGAATAACCGCCTAACAGCGCCACAACATCCAAACGGTTTCTGCTTCCTCCTTCTTTTACATAAGAAACCGGATCATAGGCAAATTTCAAAGAAGCCTGACATTCTTTCACATACTTTTCATAAAACTCCTTTTTTAATACATCCTTTGCTGCAAACACCCCTACATAAGGATTGGTCAGCTGCTTTCTTGTAATCAAAATATTTTTTGCACAAGCTTTCGCCGTACGAAGAATACGATATTTTTTATCTTTTGTCAGTGACCACATATACTTTATGTAGTGAATAAATTCTTTATGATGAAGTAATTCATATGCATTACACCGATGACTCACACCCTCATCTCCACCATGTCCCGTAAAAACCACTTTTGCACCGCATTTGTTGATAAACTGTGCCGACGCACTAATTTGCAATGTATTGATATACGGCGGAAATACATACATCAAATAGGCACCCTCATTATACGCCAAATCAAAGCCTATCTGTTTCATTTTTTGTGAAATAATACTATCATCATTATAATTAATTTTAAATCCGCAATAATTGCAACTGATTTTTTCCTGGTTACAAATATCCTCAATTACCAGTCGTTCATCACCCTCTGCCATTGGAAGTTCTTCGGGTGATGCTGACCAGGAAAAATAGATGCACTTTCTCCCCAACCGGTTAATTAATATATCTATCACACCGGAATCCAGCCCTCCGGACAGTTCTGCTCCCACAAGTCCCGATACGGCATTCAATCGCCTTTGTACAGAATCCGTAATCAGTCCTCTTAATTTAGTAATATACTCTTCCTCGGATGCAAAACGTATTTTTTTATTTCCCAGACTCCAATATATATTTTTTGCAAGTAAAATAGTCTGATTTTCATAAGAAAATTCCATATATGCTGCCGGCTGCACACAAAAAATCTTAGCAAACTCCGTGGTTTCCGTTCCCAAAACACCGCTCCCGGTTACTCTGTTAAAAAACCACTGTTCATCCACACTATTCTCTATCCATTCCATTGCAAGCAACCCACGGATATCCGTAGAAAAAGCAACACTTTTCCCATTGCAGTAATAAAAGAGCGGGCGAATTCCCATGTGGTCCCGAAATAAAGTCAATTTCTTTTTCTTCAAATCAAAAATTGCTCCGGCGAAATCACCATTCACTTCCTTCAATTGTTCCAAACCAAATGTTTCGACAAAGTCTAACAGAAGTTCTTCATCCGAAAGTTCCTTACTGAAATTTCCTGCCCCTATCAGTTCTTCCCTGTTATATAGCACTGCATCAATTACCGCATATATTCCGTCTTTTACTATAACCGGAGCACTTTGTACTGCGTTTTCCGATAGCTTTTCACAATAGCAGCCACAGCAAATATCCTTATCCTGATACCGTTCCTCTGTTTCTTCTCCATATGCTTTATTCCAAAGCATTAGTCTTTCTATATCCTGCTTATTCGGAAAATTCTCTTGTTGAGGGTGCCACATCTCATATATTCCGCTCATTTTGTCCTCCTGCCACACTACCCGTTCTATTTCAATAAACGCATCCGATTTTATCTGTCATTAACATGTTAACTATAAAACTAAAAAAAGCTCTTGTCAATTGACAAAAGCCTTTTCGTTATATAACCTATTTCACCTAAATTAGCTTAAAGTGTCCGGTGTAGAACCATTACCGTTATTGTTTTCCTGAGTATTATGACCGGTCAGTGGGCCATGGTTAGCATCATTACCGCAAAGGCAATCACCAAAAATTCCTTCATACATTGCCGGGAATAAACCGTTTGCTGTTTCTGCAATGTTAAGTTCTACTACTTCTGCGTTCTTCCAAGTCTTCATTTTAAATTTCCTCAACTTTCTATGTTCTAATTTCTATTTACGCTTATTGCGTTTCTTTGATGATGCCATCTTACACCCGACCCGGATATAATGCAACATTTCTAACAACATTGATAGAATTTGTTACAAATCTTTTCTTTCCTGTGGTATACTGCAACTATGAATTGATAAAAGACAGGAGATATATCCATGAATTACCGCACCGACAAATACGGCAATCAAATTTCTCTTTTAGGTTTTGGTTGCATGCGCTTCCAGAACTCTTTGGGCAAAATAGATATGGCAAAGGCCGAGCAGCAGATTATGGCGGCCTTTCACGGCGGCGTAAATTATTATGATACCGCCTATGTGTATCCCGGCAGCGAGGCTGCCATCGGCGAAATTTTTGAAAAGAACGGTATCCGTGAGCAAATTTATATTGCCACGAAGCTTCCCCACTATTTGATTAAAAGTCTTGATGGTCTGGAGAAGCTTTTCCAAGAGCAGCTGCGACGTCTGCGCACCGATTATATCGATTACTACCTGATGCATATGCTCTCTGACATTGCCACCTGGAACCGCTTAAAGGAGCTTGGCATTGAACAGTGGCTGGAAGAAAAAAAGAAAGGCGGTGCCATCCGCCAGGTCGGATTTTCCTATCACGGCAATTCCGATATGTTCTGTCAGCTGGTGGACGCTTACGACTGGGAGTTCTGTCAGATTCAGTACAACTACATGGACGAGCACACCCAGGCCGGCCGCCGCGGGTTAAATTATGCTCATGAAAAAGGCTTGCCGGTGATTATTATGGAGCCTCTCCGGGGCGGACGTCTGGTGAACAATCTGCCGGAAGAGGCCAAGAAAATATTTGCAGAATACAAGGAGCAGTACACACCGGCTCAATGGGCCTTTCGCTGGTTATATAACCAGCCGGAAGTAACCTGCGTATTATCCGGTATGAATACTTTAGAAATGATTACAGAAAACATCGAAACTGCCTCCGCTACAGAAGTCGGTTCCCTTGGTCCGGCAGAGGAAGAAATGTTGCAGGGCATTGTACGGGCTATCAACGCCCGCATGAAGGTTGGCTGTACCGGCTGCGGTTACTGCATGCCATGTCCAAAAGGCGTGGATATTCTGGGCACCTTTTCTGCCTACAACCGGCGCTATTACGACAGCAAGCACAGCGGCTTCTTTGACTACATGATGTGTACCGCCCTCCGAAAGAATTCCACCGCCGCTTCCAACTGCATCGGCTGCGGCAAATGTGAAACCCACTGTCCGCAAAACATCGCCATTCGGGAACACCTGAAAAACGCAAGCAAAGAGTTAGAAGGGCCTGCTTATAAAGTAGTCAGAACCTTTGTAAAACTTTTCAAGGCATTTTAAGGAAACAGTTAAGGCGCAAGGGAGCTTCTCCTTTGCGCCTGCTTTTCGTTCTACTCATTCTTCTGCTGTTCTATCAGTTCCTTTGTCTTTGCATCCTGCTCGTAATAATATGCATTTAATGCATCATTTGCAGCTTTCACCGGTTCCATAAGACCTTCCTCATAAATATCGGAATATAGGAACCCCTCTACATTAACGCACCCTTCCCGGATGTTTCCACCTTCTTCTTTCCGTGGATACTCCAACACAAAGTCAATAGCATAAAACGGCACATTTCTTCGTCCGAATATCTCTTTCAGTTCCAATAAAATCTCTGCGGCACGTTCGATAGAGACCACGTCGTCTTCCACATAAATTACCACACGACCTGCTTGGGCACCCAATTCACGAATATCATACTTTTTATCTAACACCAATTCCTCCGGCATAATATGGCCGACGGAGGAAATTTCCACTCCTTCTTCATAACTGAAACCAAACTGCAAATCACCATAGGCAATGAAACTCGTAAACGGATAGTCCGAAGCCTCCAGCACCTCATCCACCAACTCACGATATTCCATTCCAATCCTTCTTGCTGTATTATCACCGGAAAGTACCCGGCTCTCATAGGTATCCAAATGCAAATTGCCCCACATATCCATCTGCAGGGAAAAACTGCTGTCTTCACTGCTTGGAGATACTATGTGGGCATAATAATCCGTATTCTTAAAATTAAAGCCCACTCTTTCAATTTCAAAATCCGTGTCACCGTATACTTCTTCCAAATGACGCTCTGCCGTCCGGGATGCCAGCCACTTAGACACCGGATTTCCTACCAGACCGTTGGCAAACCAACCGAGCCCGGCAATAATAACCAAGGCCGCTAACAGCGCACCGATTTTCAACCACTTTTTCTTCATTGCCATCACTCCTTCCGAAAAGCAAAATGCAGCAAACCTGCTACCAGCACACCCAGCACTACAAAAATCGTGTAGATACCAACCCACATAAGGATTTCCATAAATAGCATGTGTTCCATTCCGCGAACCATGTCAAAGAAATTACTTAAGCACTGCATTACCAGCAGTAAAACCGGTACCAGATACGCTGCCTTCCAGCGAAAGATTACATAGCCCAGTGCTCCTATCACCGGCATAATCAGACTGTTATAAAACATTTCTTCACTGGCAGTAAGACTAAGTCCGAAAAACGCCCCAAACATCAGGAGCACTAAGGAGAAGGTCTGCAGTTTCCGCTTTAGTTTTCCGAGTTCCTGCTCCAAATCCACGTTATCGGAGGAATTCTCCTTTATTTCTCCTGCATACAGCTTTTTGCAGCTTTCACAGGTTTTCATATGTTCTTCTACGGCAAGTCTGCTGTCTTCACTGGCAATGCCGTCCTTTACCAGCGGCATCAAGTCCATACATACATTGCAGGAAATCTTATTCATAGCCCAGCCCCTCCTTTTCTAACGTTTGTTTTATTTTCTCTTTTGTGCGGAAATAAATTACTCTGGCGGAGCTTTCGGAAATCCCCTGGCTTTTTCCGATTTCATGAAAGGAATATCCTGCCAGGCGCAACTGTACAATGTTACGGGTGCGCTCCGGTTCCGCCTCTAAAAGTGTATAAATCCGTTCGGACAGTTCTTTCTCCAGATACGCTTCTTCCGTTCCTTTCTCTCCGCCGCAAGCGCCCTGCAGTTCGCCGACAAACTCTGATAAGACTTCCGTTTCGATTCTGCGGTTCTTTTTCCGCAAATAGTCACACCACTTATGTCTGGCAATGGAAAACATCCAGGTTTTAATATCGGACTCTCCCCGGAAAGCAGCAATGGACTTTACAACCTCCAAAAACACCTCCGAAGCCAAATCCTCCGAAAGGGAAGTATCATGGGTGAGACTATATAAATAGCGGTAAATTTCTTTATAGTATGTATGAAATAGTTTTTCCAGCAATCGTTGCACCCCAAGTCCCCCTTTCACAAAGATTAGTCGATGAAATTTTGATTATGTTACAGT
>JAZQJL010000004.1:0-16299 GCA_045541595.1 Lachnospiraceae bacterium
ACAAGATGATGAAGACCTCTTGCAGAAGTGCTTCCGATGTACATACCCGGTCTTTTTCTTACGGCTTCCAGACCTTCCAGAATCTGTATTTGTTCTGCTCCGTATTCAGTGCTCATCTTAAATCCTCCTAGTTCTTGACAATCAGAAAACCGTGTTTTCCGTTGTATCCTTTGCTTCATTTACCATTCCATTTGTTACCTGAAAAATATGATTAAATCTCTTTCTGTCTCCTACGAACTCTTCTAAACCGGTGCAGGTAATCATTGTCTGAATTCCTTCCATACTGTTTAAAAGATGATGCTGACGCTTACGGTCCAATTCTGACAGAACATCGTCCAGCAAAAGCACCGGATTTTCTCCTATTTTTCTTCTTACTAACTCAATTTCAGCCAGTTTTAAAGAAAGTGCTGCCGTTCGCTGCTGTCCCTGGGAACCAAATAATTTTAGATTTTCATTTTCTACAAAAAAACTGATATCATCCCGATGAGGACCGCACCCGGTAGCTTTTCTGTAAATATCCTGTTCCCTGGATTTTTTTAATTTTTCAGCCATGTCCTCTGCCAAAACATTTGGATCATAGCCAATAGACAATCTTTCTTTTCCGCCGGACAGGATACTATGTATTTCTCCTACCAGTTCATTCATTTCCGAAAGAAACTGTGCCCTTCCTTCAATGATTTTTGTACCATACTCACATAACTGCTGGTCCCAAATTTCTAACGTATCATTTAAACTGTTGTTAAATGATAGTTGTTTTAACAGATTATTTCTTTGATTTAAAATCTTATTGTAATTGGACAAATAATATAAATACAGCTTATTTAACTGACACAACTCCAAGTCCATAAAGCGGCGACGCTCTCCCGGACCGTTTTTTATCATACTTAGGTCTTCCGGAGAAAAGAACACTACATTCATCAGTCCGAACAACTCGGTAGATTTGCGGATTGGAATACCGTCGATTGCCACACCCTTTGTTTTATTTTTTTTAAGGTGCATATCGATACGATGAGGAACACCCTTTTTTTCAAGGTGCATCCGGATGTGTCCTTCTTCTTCACCGATTTTTATCATATCCCTGTCTTTACTTCCTTTATGAGACTTTGTGGTACTGCAAACATAAATGGATTCCAAAATATTTGTTTTTCCCTGGGCATTATCCCCATAAAAGATATTGACCTGGTCAGATAAATTTAAATTCAGGCTTTCATAATTTCTGAAGTTGTGTAATTCAATCTGCTTTACAATCATTTTACGATTCTGATTTCTTCACCCCTGAAGGAAACAATATCTCCATCATAGAGCTTTTTACCTCTCTGAAATTCGGTTTCTCCATTTACCATTACTTCGCCGTTTTGAATTACTATTTTAGCTTCTACGCCGGATTCTACCAAACCTGCAGCTTTTAAAGCCTGGCCAAGTTTAATATATTCTTCCCATAATGCAATAACTTCCATACAAATTGCCTTTCTTATCTAACCACACCTAAGTTTACCGGAAGAATCAGATAAATATAGCTTTCTTCTGCATTCTTGATAAAACATGGTGCCTTTGGATTTGTCATATAAAGGGTTACTTCTTCATCATCAATTACACGGAGTGCTTCGATAAAGAATTTAGGATTGAAACCGATTAACAGATTCTTTCCTTCTTTTACAATTTCCATTTCTTCGTTCATGGAACCAAGAGAGGAATTTACACGAAGTTCCATGGAACTTTCTGTAATAGCAAGAACGATAGGCTTCTTTTCGGATTCTTTAATTAACAGAGTTGCTCTGTCAATACATTCTAAAAATACCTTACGGTTAATAGTAAGTTTTGTTTCGTAATCACCGGAAAGCATCTGGTTAATCTTATAATATTCTCCCTCAATCAGTCTGGAGAGAACGATGGTATTGTCAAACTCAAATAAAATATGACGCTCGGAGAAATAAATACGAACTTCATTTTCCAGTTCTCCGGAAAGAATCTTGCTGATTTCATTTAACGTCTTACCAGGAACAATCACCTTTGTTGTCTTGTAATCTTCCTTTAAGAAAATCTTACGGATGGAAATTCTGAGTCCGTCCAGAGAAACCACTTTAAACTCATTGCCGTTGATTTCAAATAATTCACCGGTCATAATCTTGTTGCTTTCATTGTCAGAGATGGAAAATACGGTCTGACGGATAATTTCCTTTAAGGAAAACTGGGAAAGAATCAACGGATCGTTCTTTTCGATTTTAGGAAGAGCCGGGAATTCTTCGCCGCTTTTACCTGCAATGGTAAATACAGACTTTTCGCAACTGATAGTAGTCATGTAATTATCATCTGTTTCAATAACAACATCGCTGTCAGGGAGCTTTCTTATAATGTCAGAGAAAATCTTCGCATTAATTGCAACACTTCCTGCTGTAGTAATAAGACCGTTAACGACTGTCTCAATACCGAGTTCCATATCGTTGGTGATAAATTTGATGGTACTATCTGTAACCTCGATGATGATACATTCCAAAATCGGCATCGTGGACTTTGCAGGTACTGCCTTCAATGAAATATTGACACTGTTTAAAATTTCTGACTTCTTACATGTAATTTTCATGTGAATATCTCCCTTCGGATGTTTTTGTTAATTGTTATCGGATGCTGAATCCGTATTTATATATTTATAAATTAATTATTGATGTATTAGTAGGACACGTGGATTTGTGGACAAGCCGGAAAAATATGATAAATAGCGTTTTTTCGACTTCAATTTCATGTGAATACAATTTGTATTGCTTGTGATAAAAATGTGAATTATAAACAAATAGTAAAATTATAAAAATAAGTTATTCACATAAAATCACAGGTTATCCACAATAAAAATCCACATTTCTGTGAGTAATACAGAACGAGTTTCTTCTATATTAATATCACACCTTTATAGATTTAATTTCTTTACAAGAATGTCAAGGATGTTTTGTAAGGAAGCATCATTCTTTGCAATATCCTCTTCAATCTTTTTTACCGCATGCATAACTGTAGTATGATCTTTGTCGCCGATGGACTTACCGATGTCTACTAAAGACATATTTAAATATCTGCGACACATGTACATGGCGATTTGTCTTGGATAAGCGATTTTGTTACTGCGGTTCTTAGAATAGATTTCCTGTGGGGTAAGACTGAAATGGTCTGCCACAATATCTACAATATAAGAAGGAGTAACGGTAGGACCTGCATCCGCACTGACGTAATCCTGAATGGCCTCTACTGCAAGATCCATGTTGATTTCTTTTTTCTTTAAACGGGATAAGGCAATGAGTTTGTTTAAACTGCCTTCCAGTTCACGGATATTGGATTTTACATTAGTAGCAATGTATTCTAAAATGCTAGGTTCCAAGGAAATGCCGTCGGCCTCTGTTTTTTTGTTTAAGATAGCCATTCTTGTTTCATAGTCCGGACTTTGAATGTCGGCAATGATACCCCATTCAAAACGGGACAGAAGACGATCTTCCAATGTTTTAATTTCCTTTGGCGGACGGTCACTGGAAATGATAATTTGTTTTTTAGCTTCATGCAGGGCATTGAACGTATGGAAAAATTCTTCCTGAGTACTCTCTTTACCGCTGATAAACTGGATATCATCGATTAATAAAACATCGATATTACGGTATTTATCTTTGAATTCCATTGTTGTTTTGTTACGGATGGCCTGAATCAGCTCAGTAGTGAACTTTTCACTGGTTACATACATAACTTTGGAATCCGGATTATTTTCTAAAATGTAGTGTGCCACGGAGTGCATCAAATGGGTTTTACCAAGACCGACACCACCATAAATAAAAAGCGGATTGTAAACTTCTGCCGGGCTGTCTGCCACTGCCAGTGCTGCTGCATGGGCAAGATTATTATTGCTACCGATGACAAATGTATCAAAGGTGTATTTTGGATTTAAATTATTATAGCTTTCATTTTTAGGTTTAGAAGAAAAGGATTCTGTTTGTACTTTGCTTTGAGCTACATATTGAAGTTCAAACTTTTGTTCAAAAATTTCTTCTATCGCGGTTTGCAAAAACTGGCCGTATTTATTTTTTATGAAATCAATCATTCCGGCTTTGGAATCTTCTACAGCTACAATAATTGTATTTTCATGAACAGAATGAACAGAAAGGGTAAGCAACCAGTTTTCATAGGCAACTTTTGTAATGTTATATTCTGTTCTCATGAACTCTAAAATATCATTCCATTTTTCTTTTATTACTTTTTCCATAGAGTCCTCCATTTTCTTAAAGCATACCTAATTTATTATATCAAAAAAATCATAAAATTGCAAACAATTCAGAACTATATTATATAAGGAAAGAATACAAATTTTTTAAAATTAATGTTAACTACAAATTGTATAAAAAAATATGTGAGAACCTATATATTGTAGTTAAGAAAAATAGTAAAAAAATTGCTTGACGGAACGGTTTTTTTCTACTATAATAACGATGTTATTTATTTATAATAGACTAAATATGCACAAGGTTTTTCGTGCATTTTGAATAGGTATGAAGGAGGTGTAACGACATGGCAAAGATGACATTTCAGCCTAAGAAGAGACAGAGAGCAAAGGTTCATGGATTCCGTTCCAGAATGAGCACAGCTAACGGAAGAAAGGTTTTATCCGCAAGAAGAGCAAAGGGCAGACATAAAATTTCCGCATAAGGTCGCAGAAACTGTGACCTTTTCTTCTCTTCATCTTTTAAGAGTGAAGGAGATACTTAGCATTGGCAGAGTCAATTAAGAAAAACGACGAATTTAAAACAGTATATCAATGTGGTAAATCTTATGCTAACAAGTATCTGGTAATGTATATTCACAGGAATAACATGGAGAAAAACCGACTTGGAATATCGGTTAGTAAAAAAGTCGGTAACAGCGTAGTAAGACACAGAATTGCCAGGCTGTTAAGAGAGAGTTTTCGATTGAATGATGAGAAGTTCCATAGTAGTTGGGACATAGTTGTTGTAGCGCGAATGGGCGCTAAAGGGAAGAATTATAGTGATATAGAAAGTGCTTTTTTACATTTAGCAAAATTGCACGGTATTTATAATAATGAAAAAGTTATTGATACAGTTAATTAAAATATATCGTAAATATATATCTCCTTTAAAGGGTCGGCCAACATGTATTTATGTGCCTACCTGTTCTCAGTATGCAATCGAGGCATTAGAAAAATATGGCGTGGTAAAAGGCACGTATCTTGCCGTTAGAAGGATACTTCGTTGTCATCCTTTCCATAAGGGCGGATATGATCCTGTACCTTAGCCATTTTTTATTTTCAGGAGGAATTTTAAGTTGGAATTAATCGTATTAACTAAAGTTGGCGGTATATTAGGACCGTTTGCAACTATTTTTGGATGGATTTTTAATTTATTGTATATTTTATTAAGTAAGATATATGAATTATTTAGTGACGAAAAAGTCGGAATCGTTGCAGTTACCGTAATTTTGTTTACCATTGTAACAAAATTACTTATGACACCAATGACTATTAAGCAGCAAAAGTTCTCTAAGATGCAGAGTATTATGAGTCCGGAACTGACTGCTATTCAGGAAAAATATAAAGGTAAAAAAGACGAAAAATCCATGCGCATGATGCAGTTAGAGCAGCAGGCGGTATATGATAAGTATGGAACAAGTCCGACAGCAGGATGTCTTCCTATGTTAATTATGTTCCCGCTTATGTTTGCATTATATAAGATTATTTATGCAATTCCTGCATATGTTCCGGATATTTATGATCTGTATAATAATATTGCGGATGCACTTAAAAGTAATCCTGATTATTTTGCTTACATGTCAGAAATGGCAAAAACTCTTGGTGTTGCAACCAAGGACTTTTCAGAGATGGCAGATAGTGTTCTCACGAATAATCATTTAATTGATATTATGACTAAGTTTAGTGAAACAGACTGGAAAAATCTCGGAGAACAGTTTCCTGCTGTTGCACAAATCATGACAAATGATATTTCAAATATTGAATTAATCACATCTATGCATTCCGTTGGTAAATTTAATATTTTAAATACACCTCAGCACTATGGCTTTAGTTTAGCACTCTTAATTCCGGTACTTGCTATTGTAACACAGTTATTCCAGTCTATGCTTTCCATGGCAAAAACAAAGAATAACAAAAAGTCCGGTGAAGAAAATGCAATGGTACAGAGTATGAACAGTATGATGTACATTATGCCGTTTATGTCCGGTTTTATGTGTTGGATGTTCCCAATCTGTGTAGGTATTTACTGGATTGCAAGTACGGTAGTAACTATTATCTATCAGTTCTTCATCAACCGTCATATTGATAAGATGGACATGGACGAAATGATCAAGAAAAATGTAGAAAAGCAGAACAAGAAGAGAGAAAAACTTGGTATTGCTTCCGGTTCTCAGATGGCAGAACTGGCTAAGATGCAGACAAAGTCTATCGATGGAAATTATGCAGCAGAAGTGAAAAAGAGTACAACTTCTTCTTATGCAAACGCAACCGGCAAAAATTATAATGCAGAAAAAGCAACATCTTCTGCAAATACAGATAAAAAGTCTGTTTCCGGTTATGCTAATATGTTAAAGAAAGATTAAGAGGGATGAAAAATGAGAAATTGGATTGAGGTTACAGCAAAAACAGTAGATGACGCTATTACAGAAGCGTTAATTCAGTTAGGTTCTACCAGAGAAAATGCAGATATTGAAATATTGGAAAAAGAAACCAGCGGATTTTTAGGTTTAAATAAGAAGCCTGCAAAGGTTCGTGTTGCATTAAAGGAAACAATGCAGGATAAGGCAGTAAGTTTCTTAGAGCAGATTTTTGAGTTAATGGAAATTAAGTCTGAAATTGCTGTAGATTACAATGAAGAAGAAAAGACTATGAACATTAACATCGTCGGTGAAGACATGGGTGTTCTCATCGGTAAGAGAGGACAGACCTTAGATTCTCTTCAGTATCTTGTAAGCCTTGTAGTAAACAAGGAAAGTGAAGATTACATCAAGGTTAAGTTAGATACCGAAAATTACAGAGAAAGAAGAAAAGAAACCCTGGAAAATCTGGCAAAGAACATCGCATACAAGGTTAAGAAGACCAGAAAGAGCGTTGCATTAGAGCCAATGAATCCTTACGAAAGAAGAATCATTCACTCTGCACTGCAGAATGATAAATTCGTAGAAACCCATAGTGAAGGTGAAGAACCATATCGTAAGATTGTAGTTACTTTAAAGAAGGGTGTAAAGGACTACAGCAGAAATTATGGTTACAACAGAAACAGCTACCGCAAGGGTGGTTACAACAAGTCTAATTACCGTAAGCAGCCATATCAATATGGAAATACAGAAGAAACTGAAACTCCGGTAGAGAAGACAGAAGAATAATACCAAAAAGGTGTCTCATCGGATGGGACACCTTTTTTACTTCATAAATCAGAAAGGAATGCAGCTATGAGAAGTCATGATACAATTGCAGCAATTGCAACAGGAACAACAAATGCAGGTATCAGTATAATCAGAATCAGCGGCAGTGACGCTATTTCTGTGGCAGATGCATTGTTTGTTTCAAAAAAGAAAAATAAAAAGTTGTCAGATGCAAAGAGCCATACGCTGCATTACGGAATCATTATGGGCGGAGATACTATGGTAGATGAAGTTTTAGTGTCTGTCATGAAAGCTCCTAATACTTATACTGCAGAAGATGTAATAGAAATTAATTGCCACGGCGGAATTATCGTAACAAAAAAGATTCTTGAATTGGTACTTTCCCATGGTGCAAAAATGGCTGAACCGGGAGAATTTACAAAACGTGCATTTTTAAACGGAAGAATTGATTTGTCTCAGGCAGAGGCAGTAATCGACTTAATTCATGCTACCAATGAGCAGGCAGTGAAAAACTCTGTCCGTCAATTAAACGGTAATTTATGTAAAAAAATTAAAGAAATCAGAGACTCTGTTTTGAGAGATACAGCCTTTATTGAAGCAGCTCTGGATGATCCGGAGCATATTTCTTTAGACGGATTTACTGATACTTTACAGGAACATACGGAAAATAATGTAAAGGAAATTAAACAGCTTCTCAAAAATGCAGAGGACGGTAAAATTATCAAAGAAGGTATCCGCACCGTTATTTTAGGAAAACCGAATGCAGGAAAATCAACACTTATGAATGTGTTGGTTGGTGAAGAGCGGGCAATTGTAACCGACATTCCGGGTACTACCCGTGATACATTGGAAGAACTTATTCAGATAAAAGGTATAGTACTTCGTATTATTGATACTGCCGGAATCAGAGATACAAAAGATACCGTAGAAAAAATCGGTGTAGAAAGAGCAAAAACAGAAGCAGAGGGAGCAGATTTTGTAATTTATGTTGCGGATGCTTCCCGTGAATTGGACGAAAATGACGAAGCAGTGATATCCATGATTCAGGATAAAAAGGCTGTCGTTTTATTGAATAAATCTGATCTTTCCATGAAAATCACAAAGGAAGAATTAGAAAGAAAATGCGGAAAACAGGTATTTTTAATTTCTGCAAAGGAAGAAACCGGTATGGATGCTTTTGCAGAAGAAGTAGAAAAAATGTTTTACCAAGGTTTAATAGATAAAAAAGAAGAAGTATTTATTACAAATCTTCGTCACAAAGAAGCGCTTACGGAAGCGAAGATAAGTTTAGAAAAGGTACTGGAAAGTTTGGCTCTTGATATGCCGGAAGATTTCTATTCCATTGATTTAATGAATGCTTATCAGATGCTTGGTGAGATTATTGGTGAGGCAGTGGATGAGGATTTAGTCGACACTATATTTAAAGAATTTTGTATGGGAAAATAACCAAAAGAATGCTTAGGAAGGACAAAAATATGGATGAAAAGCTTTATTATTATGAAAGTTATGATGTGGCAGTTATAGGCGCGGGACATGCCGGCTGTGAAGCCGCCCTTGCTTGTGCAAGACTTGGCTTAAACACAATTATGTTTACGGTCAGCATGGATTCTATTGCTTTGATGCCATGTAATCCAAATATAGGCGGAACTTCTAAAGGCCATTTGGTTAGAGAAATCGATGCCCTTGGCGGAGAAATGGGTAAAAATATCGATAAGACATATATCCAGTCAAAAATGCTGAATGTTTCAAAAGGACCTGCTGTACATTCCCTTCGTGCTCAGGCAGATAAACAGAGTTATTCACAATCTATGAGAAAAACTGTGGAAAACCAGTCTAATTTAAGTGTAAAACAAGCTGAAATTTGTGAAATTCTTGTGGAAAACTCAGAGGTTACCGGTGTAAGAACTTATTCAAATGCAGTATATCCATGTAAGGCTGCAATTATTTGTACCGGAACATATTTAAAAGCAAGATGTATTTATGGTGATGTGAGTCACTATACAGGACCAAACGGATTACCTGCAGCAAATCACCTGACAGAATGTTTAAAAAATCTTGGTATCGAAATTTATCGTTTTAAAACAGGAACACCGGCCCGAATTGATAAGCGCTCCATTGATTTTTCTAAAATGGAAGAACAATTCGGTGACGAAAAGGTGGTACCGTTTTCCTTTGAAACAGACAGAAATTCGTTAAAAAAGGAACAGGTATCCTGTTGGCTGACTTATACAAATGAAACAACCCATGATATTATTCGTGGTAATATCGACCGTTCTCCATTATATTCCGGTGCAATCGAAGGAACCGGTCCGAGATACTGTCCATCCATTGAAGACAAGGTTATGAAGTTTCCGGATAAGGAGCGTCACCAGGTATTTATTGAACCGGAAGGAAACTATACCAATGAAATGTACATTTCCGGCATGTCCAGTTCTTTGCCGGAGGATGTCCAATACAAAATGTATCGCTCCGTGCCGGGTCTCGAAAATGCAAAAATTGTCCGTAATGCTTATGCAATTGAATATGATTGCATCAACCCAATGCAGTTAAAACCAAGTCTGGAATTAAAATCAATTTCCGGTTTGTTCAGTGCCGGTCAGATGAATGGCAGCTCCGGTTATGAAGAAGCTGCGGCTCAGGGAATTATGGCAGGTATTAATGCAGCAAGAAAAATTAGAGGTCAGGAGCCGGTGGTACTTGACCGCTCCCAAGCATATATTGGTGTTTTAATTGATGATCTTGTAACAAAGGAAACTCACGAGCCATACCGTATGATGACATCCCGGGCGGAATATCGTTTATTACTCCGCCAGGATAATGCAGATTTACGTTTAACAAAAATAGGTTATGAAGTTGGTTTAATTTCTGAAGAACGTTATCAGCATCTTATAGAAAAGGAACGTCTTATTTTTGAAGAAACAGAACGTTTGAAAAATAAAATGGTCGGCGGAAATGCGAAAGTTCAGGAATTTTTATCTACACACGAAAGTACACCGTTAAAAACTGCAGTGTCTATGGCTGACTTACTGATGCGTCCTGAATTGAATTATGAGCTTTTGGCAGAAATTGATCCGGAAAGAAAACCTCTTCCGGAAGAAGTAACAGAGCAGGTGGAAATCGAATTAAAGTATTCCGGTTATATTGAACGTCAGCAGCGTCAGGTAGATCAATTTAAGAAAACCGAAAGTCGCAGAATTCCGGAAAATTTAAATTATGATGATGTTCCGTCTCTTCGTATTGAAGCGAGACAAAAGCTAAAAAAAATCAGACCGGAAAATATTGGACAGGCATCACGTATCTCCGGTGTATCCCCGGCAGACATTTCTGTGTTACTTGTTTATTTGAAGCAAAATTAGTATCTTTTTATAAAGAATAGAGGGAAGTATGGAACAAAGAGACAACGCTGCTTTTCTTGCAGATTTAAAAGAATGGAATTTGGAATTAAGCGAAAAACAGCTTGGTCAGCTGGAAACTTATTATGAAATGCTTATAGAAAAGAACAAGGTTATGAATCTGACTGCCATTACGGAATATGAAGATGTATTAAAAAAGCATTTTCTTGACAGTTTGGCATTAAGTCAGTTGATTAACTTAAGCGGTAAATCTGTAAAAATATTAGATATGGGTACCGGTGCCGGATTTCCCGGCATTCCGTTAAAAATTGCTTTTCCTGATTTAGAAATCACGTTGATGGATTCTTTAAATAAGAGAATTGTTTTTTTACAGGAAGTGATTTCTAAACTCGGATTAACCGGAATAACTGCAGTGCATGGCAGAGCTGAGGAAGCTGCATTAAAACCGGAATACCGTGAAAAATTTGATATTTGTGTTTCCAGAGCAGTTGCTCGTCTTGTTTCTTTATCAGAATTTTGTTTGCCATTTGTAAAACAGGGAGGTTCTTTTATTCCTTATAAATCCGGTGAAATTAAAGAGGAATTGCAGGAAGCAAAATTTGCAATCAGAGAACTTGGTGCAGAATACAAAAAAACGTTTGAATATGTTCTTCCAAATTCTGACATTGAAAGAACAATGCTTCAAATTGAAAAAGTGAAACAAACACCAAAAAAATATCCCCGTGCCGGTGGAAAGCCGTTGAAGCAACCTCTGCTCTCCGGTAAAAAATAATTCGTTAATTTTAAGTAAAAATTTTTAGTTTTTTATTGTGGACATGGAACGTAATATGTTAAAATGTTCATGAAGGGCGGCGTTACTATGGAAAAGAATACTATGACAACCGAATATCAGGAGATGTTGAATTTCATTCGTGAATTGCATGAGTCTGCCCTGGAACAGTCGGATGTTCTGCTTTCAGAAAAAAAAGAGCTGGAATACAAAAAAAGACAACAACAGTTTGTATTACAGGAAAAGGAAAAGAACAAAATTCCTAATTTGTCCATGTTTTCACCTTTAGCATCTTCAAATATGGATGATGAAGATATTTCATACAGAGATGAAATAGAGGATCTTTCTGCGCAACTTTCAGAAGCAGAAATTCGTTGGGAAAAGCAAAAAAATGTATGCCGGTGTTTAGATAGACTAAAACAATTTTTATATGATGTTGAGAAGCAATCTGAGAATAGTTTTTATCATACGGAAGATGCTTCAATAGATTACAGTACTAAATTATTAGAAACACAGGAGATGGACCGTAATCGTATTTCTAGAGATTTACATGATTCTACCGTTCAAAGTTTAACCAGCCTTGGTCATAAAATGGAATATTGTACTAAAATGATTGACAGGGATCCGGTAAAGGTAAAATTAGAACTTCAATCCATGATAGAATTAAACAAAGAAATTATAAATGATATGCGTGCAATTATTTATGATTTGCGTCCTATGTCATTAAATAATATTGGCCTTGTATCTACCATAGAAGCATATTGTCTGCATTTACGAAGAAATGATAATATGGATGTTGTTTTTGAAACAGAGGGAGAAGAGAAGGACCTTACTTCTATTGTAAGTGTGACATTATATCGTATTATTCAAGAGGCATGTAATAATGCTATTCGACATTCCGCTGCAAAACGGATTTATGTTAAGGTTTCTTTTTTTGACAAGTACATAGAAATTGATATTGAAGATAATGGAATTGGATTTGATATAGAAGAAGTTGAAAAACGGACACAGGAAGATTTCTTACATGGATTTGGATTGTCCACCATGAGAGAAAGAGCCCGATTACTTTCCGGTTCATTTTCCATTGATACTAAACCGGGAGCAGGTACAAAAATTCATGTTTCAGTTCCAATCAATTATACTTCAAGAAAAGAGGTGTCCTATGACTGAACAAATCAGAATAGTAATAGCAGATGACCATTCTATGATTCGGGAAGGATTAAAGCAATTACTGGAGTTAGATAACGATATTCGTGTAGTTGGTGAAGCAAGTAATGGTGAAGAATGCCTTACTCTTATAGAAATGGAAAAACCGGATGTAGTTCTTTTAGATATTAATATGCCGGTTATGAATGGTTTAAAAATGTTAGAGGTACTTCGTAATTCTGCAAACAGAAAACAGCGGGTTCTTATTTTAACAATTCATAATGAAATTGAATATCTGATGAAAGCAGTTAGCATTGGTGTAGAAGGATATGTTTTGAAGGATGCGGAATCCGCGGTATTAAAAAAGGCGATTTATAAAGTGCACTCCGGAGAAGAATATATTGACTATACGATGGTTCCTCTTTTAAATGAAAGAATTGCTCAGGAAAAAGAAAAGGTCGAGGAGGAGAAGCTTACAAGAAGAGAAATAGAAGTTTTAAAGCTTTTAGCAGAAGGACTTTTTAATAAAGAAATCGCATATAAACTTTCCATCAGTGAAAAAACTGTAAAGAACCACGTGTCCAACATCTTTAAAAAAATTGGAGTTTTTGATCGAACGCAGGCAGCAGTATATGCAATCAAAAATAATATAGTAGAATTGTACTAATTTTGTGAAAAGGTTTTTGACACTAGAGTGATTCTATATTATAATTGTTATATCGAGATAAGAAAATGTAAATGTTTCTTTTGAGACATTTACATTTTTTAATCACTAGAAATAGTATAAAATGTTTCACGTGAAACAATATTTTGTATAGAAAGGGTAAATATGGGTAGAACTATAGCTATTGCAAACCAAAAAGGCGGTGTTGGAAAAACAACAACTGCAATCAATCTTGCAGCATGTTTGGCTGAAAAGGGAAACAATGTTCTTGTAATTGATATTGACCCGCAGGGAAACACTACTTCCGGTTTGGGAATCAACAAGAAAAAATTAAAACAGACAGTATACGACATGATGTTAGGAGAATGTACATTAGAAGAATGTAAAGCAAAAAGCTGCATGAAGAATTTATTTGTTCTTCCTTCTGATGTAGATTTAGCCGGTGCGGAAATTGAATTGATTGGCGTGGACAACCGGGAATTTATTTTGAAAAGATTAATTGAACCGGTGAAGGATCAGTACGATTTTATTATTATTGATTGTCCTCCTTCTTTAAATATGTTAACAGTTAATGCGATGACTACTGCTAACACAGTATTAGTGCCGATTCAGTGTGAGTACTATGCCCTGGAAGGATTATCTCAGTTAATGCACACTATTGATCTTGTACAAAAGAGATTAAACCCTGATTTGGAGATCGAAGGTGTCGTATTTACCATGTTTGATGCAAGAACAAATCTTTCTCTTCAGGTAGTTGAAACGATAAAGAAAAATTTAAAACATAATGTTTATAAAACAATTATTCCGAGAAATGTACGTCTGGCAGAGGCACCTAGCCATGGACTTCCTATCAATCTGTACGATTCAAAGTCAGCAGGTGCGGAAGGTTATCGCCAACTGGCAGATGAGGTTATTGAACGCGGTGTTCGGGATTGGTACTCTGAGTTTTAATACGGTTTCATATATATATGATATTATATAAAGAGATATACAACATATAGTGGTTTGTGTAAGAAAAGGAGAAAATAAATGGCAGGAAAAAAAAGAGCTCTTGGTGCAGGACTTGATAATTTAATTCCTGATATCAGCTTTGATAATTTAAAAGAAACAAAAGACACAAAGGAAAATGTTTCACGTGAAACATTAATTCCTTTAATTGAAATAGAACCAAATCGTGCTCAGCCAAGAACCAGATTTGATGAAGACGCATTGCAGGAATTAGCAGACTCTATTAAGCAGTATGGAATTATTGAACCAATCGTAGTTCAAAAAAGAGATAAGCATTATGAAATTATTGCAGGTGAACGTAGATGGAGAGCCGCAAAAATGGTGGGCCTTAAGGAGGTTCCTGTTGTAATTAAGGATTATAGTAATCAGGAGATAATGGAGGTTGCTCTTATCGAGAATATCCAGCGAGAAGATTTAAATCCAATTGAGGAAGCTCTTGCATTTCAGAGATTAATACAGGAATATAACTTAAAGCAGGATGAAGTAGCTGAAAAAGTATCAAAAAGCCGTGCTGCAGTAACTAACGCTATGAGACTTCTTAAATTAGATGAAAGAGTTCAGAAAATGCTCATCGAAGATATGATTTCCAGCGGACATGCCAGAACCTTATTAGGTGTAGAAAATGGCGAAGACCAGTACAATATGGCAATGGAGGTCTTTGATAGGAAGCTAAGCGTAAGAGAAACTGAGAAATTAGTTAAGGCATATAATAATCCTGTAAAAAAACCGGTAAAAACACTGCCGGAGAATGATTTTATTTACAGAGATATGGAAGAACAGCTCAAGATGGCTGTAGGTACTAAGATAGTAATTAAAAACAAAGACAAAAATAAAGGTAAGATTGAAATTGAATACTATTCCAGAGATGATTTTGAAAGAATAGTAGATTTGCTCAAGAGTAAATAATACCGGAGGGAGAACTTATGACACAGTTTTTAAATTTCATTAAAGACAAAGATGCAATAATCATTTTATGCCTTGCAGTTGTACTTATTGCAACCCTGGCGTTATTAATTTATACAATGCTTGAATTTAACAAGTTAAAGAAAAAGCATGAGGCGTTCTTAACAGGAAAAGATGGAAATAATCTTGAAGAAGTAATTTTAAGAAGATTTAAAGAAATAGACACCCTTAAAGTTCAGGCAAAAACAAATAAGGATGGAATTGCTGCAATTAATGAAGAAATGCTTTCAGTTTATAAAAAAGTTGGTATAGTAAAATACGATGCCTTCAATGAAATGGGTGGTAAGTTAAGCTTTGCCTTAGCTATGCTTGATAAGTGTAATAACGGATATTTAATTAATGCTATGCATAGTAGAGAAGGCTGTTATACCTATATAAAAGAGATTGTTAAGGGAGAGAGCTATATTACTCTTTGTGATGAAGAGAAAAAAGCACTTACAGAAGCAATTAATTCCGATAGTAATGTATTAGAATAATTTGAGGTGGTTAGGATTATGAAGAATGTGGATATTAACAACATTCCGAACAATGCCATTCTGGCAAAAAGTGTCATAAATGATAATGGTGTAATACTTTTAAATGATGGTGTGAAGATTACACCGGAAATTGTTTCTAAGCTTGCAGATAACAAGATTTTCTCTGTTTGGGTAAAAATAGAAACCTCCGAAGTGGACAGTTTTTCAACAGAGGCGATTAATGATGACATACGAATTAGTGTAGAACAAGCTATAGGAACAAGAATTCATTTTAATGATGATTCAGAAATGAAGGATGTTTCAGAAGAAGCATATCATATAATTAAAAGCATTGTTGAGGATGATAATGTTATTGAATGTATGGTGGAAATTAAGAAAAAAAGTACGGACATTTATTCTCATATGATAGATGTTTCAGTTCTTTCCGTAGTAATGGGACTTAAACTAAAGCTTGATGAAGAACAGCTAAAAATTATAGGTTTGGGAGCCTTGCTTCACGATATAGGTCTTTGCGACATAGATATAAATATTTATGATGAGGAA
>JAZQJL010000005.1:0-5656 GCA_045541595.1 Lachnospiraceae bacterium
AAGGTATTCGGTGTGGATGCGGTTCGTTACTTCGTACTTCACGAAATGCCGTTTGATAACGACGGTGTCATCACCTGGGAGCTTCTTGTGGAGCGTTGTAACTCCGAGCTTGCCAATACCCTCGGCAACCTGGTAAACCGCACCATTTCCATGAGCAACAAGTACTTCGGCGGTGTAGTAACCGACGCAGGTGTGGCGGAAGAGGTAGACGCAGAATTAAAGGCGCTGGCACTGGAAACCCCTGGCAAGGTAATTGCCAAGATGGAAAATCTTCGTGTGGCAGACGCTATCACAGAAATTTTTACTCTTTATAAAAGATGTAACAAGTATATCGACGAGACCATGCCTTGGGCACTGGCAAAGGACGAGACCAAGCAGGAACGCTTGCAGACCGTTCTCTATAACTTAATCGAGAGCATCTGCATCGCTACCAGCTTACTGGCGTCCTTTATGCCGGAAACCGCAGAAAAGATTTTCAAGCAGTTAAACACTTCTGCAAGAGGCATTGAGGAACTGGATACCTTTGGTAAGTACGTAAACGGCACCAAGGTAACCGAGACTCCGGAAATTCTGTTCCAGAGACTGGTTCTTGAAGACGTATTAAAGATTGCAGAAGAAATCAAGGCAGCCCAGGCCGCAGAGTATGCAAAAGAGAATGGTCTGGAAGCAGAAACAACTGCAGAAGAGAAGAAAGAGGAAACCGTGATTGACATTGAGGCAAAGCCGGAAATTTCTTATGATGATTTTGCAAAGCTGCAGTTCCAGGTGGGCGAAATCATTGCCTGCGAGGAAGTTAAGAAATCCAAAAAGCTTCTTTGTTCCCAGGTAAAAATCGGTTCCCAGGTGAAGCAGATTGTGTCCGGCATTAAGGCACACTACACACCGGAGCAGATGGTGGGCAAAAAGGTTATGGTTTTGGTAAACTTAAAGCCGGCTACCCTGGCCGGCATTGTTTCCGAAGGAATGCTTCTCTGCGCTGAGGATGAAAACGGCGAACTGGCACTTATGACACCGGAAAAGAACATGCCAAGCGGAGCAGAAATCTGCTAAGAACAGGAGCTAAGGATATTTAAAAATAAGAAAGAGTTGACCCATGTGTACTTACAAGTGATCCGGTCAACTCTTTTCTGTTTTGAGGATGGTAATAAGAAAGGCAACGATATTGATTTAGTCATGATTCGGAAGTATAATATGTATAAATCAGTGAAATAGCTTTCTGATAAGATGGGTTATTTACAATAGGAGGAGTCTGCCCATGAAATTAAATAAAAAGCAAAAAGATGATATTTCCGTGTATTTGAAGGATCAGGAGTATATCGCTAATACCTATGTGCTACGGTGCTTTACGGTAATTATGGTAGTGTATGTAATTGCGCTGCTTTTAAATCTTGCCGGTATTTTTACTGTGGAACAGTCGCTGGTATGGAAGAGCTTTGTGCCTTCTTTGATTATTTACATTTTAGTTAAACTGATAACCGCAAATCTATCTCTGTCAGACCCACGAACAAAATATTTCATTTTATTCAGCACGATTGTAGTGTTTACAATAATCGGTGTTTTTCTGACATACCATGTAATATATGGTCCGTTACTTCCTTTGCTGTATGCAGTACTGTATTCTTCAAAGAAATTTACGAACTATGCGTTGGTTTTGACGGTAATCAGCACAGCGATTATTGTATATGTCGGATATTACTGCGGATTATGTGATGCCAACATGGTACTGTTAACCTCCGGAGCAATGAACGACTATATTGTGAACGGCGAATTTATTCTGACACAGGTCAACGAAAATCCGGTGTTTACGTTATTTTTATTTTTTATAATGCCGCGTTGTTTAATCTATGCAGTTTTTGTTTCCGTATGCAGCAGTATTTACCGCATTGTCAGCGGAAGCCTGGAAAAGGCAAAACTGACAGAAGAGCTGGAGCGGGCAAAGGAAGAGGCGGAAAAGGCAAACCGGGCAAAATCTCAATTTCTGGCAAAAATGTCCCACGAAATCCGCACACCGATTAATGCGGTGCTTGGCATGAATGAGATGATTCTTCAGGAAAGTAACGAAGAAAGTATACGGAATTATGCGGAAGACGTGAAGAATTCCTCGGAACTTTTGCTGAGCATTATCAATGACATTTTGGATTCTTCTAAAATAGAGTCAGGAAAAATGGAACTGGTTCCCGTAGATTATGCTATGGGAAGCTTGTTGAACGACTTATATAATATGATAAGTATCCGGGCAAAGGACAAAGAGTTGAAACTGGTATTTCAGGTGGATGCCACAATGCCAAGAGGATATTTCGGTGATGATAAACGAATTCGCCAGGTTCTTCTGAATTTACTTACTAATGCCGTTAAATACACGGAAAAGGGTACTGTTACTATGAACGTGACCTGCCGCAGAGAAGGACAGATGGCACGGTTATGCTTTTCCGTAAAAGATACCGGCATCGGAATCAAAGAGGCGGATTTGGATAAGTTATGCGAGGCCTTTCAGCGGGTTGACTTGACCAGAAACAGAAATGTGGAAGGAACCGGCCTTGGAATGACCATCGCCAGTCAGTTTCTGAAACTGATGGATAGCGAATTAAAGATTCAAAGTGAGTATGAAAAAGGAAGTGAGTTTTCCTTTGAATTGCTACAACCGATTGTGGATGAAGCTCCGTTGGGAGAGTTCCAAAGCAGACTGGAAAAAAGCGCACAGGCACGAAAGAAGATAGATGTTTTTGCACCGGAAGCCAAAGTGTTAGTGGTAGATGATAACAAAATGAACATAAAGGTGTTCTGTGGTTTGTTAAAGCATACACAGATGCAAATGTTTACGGCAGAAAGCGGAAAAGCCTGCTTAGATTTGTTGGCAAAGCAAAAGATAGATTTGATATTTTTGGACCACATGATGCCGGAAATGGATGGCATAGAAACTCTGCAAGAAATGAAGGCACGCCATTTGTGTAAAGAAATACCGGTCATTATGTTCACGGCAAATGCAATTATCGGAGACAAAGAGAAGTATTTGCAGGAAGGCTTCATCGACTTTCTTTCCAAACCGCTGCATCCGGAAAAACTGGAAGAAATGCTGTTAAAATATTTACCGGAAAATTTACGCTGTGAAAAGGAAAGCGTAGAGCAGAAGGAAGCAGAACAAAAAATGGAACAATGCGAAATGCCGGAAGACTTGCAAGGACTTTCTGTATTGGAACGCATAAAGAAACTGGTTCCGGAATTAGATATCGAAACAGGTATGCATACCTGTAGCGGAGATGAGGACTTCTATTTGGAATTGCTTGGGGATGTTGCCCATCTTCCGATAAAAGAAGAGCTGACGGAATATATGTCTGCCGGAGACTTCAAGAATTATTGCATCCGCATACATGGCTTCAAAAATAATGTCTATTCTGTAGGGTTAAAACAGATGGGCGATATGGCCTATGAACTGGAGAAGCTGACAAAAACATCATTTTCTGAAGAAGTGGAAGAACTGCAGAACCGGCTGTTCGAACGTTATAATTTCTTCTGTGAATCACATGAAATGGCAACAAATAAACGGGGAGGAGAAAAGAAGGAATGATTACATATTATGCAGGTATGGCTGCGCTTACGTTAATTTGTTTTTTATTACTGGTAGGCAATTATGAATTGAAGAAGATGAATCATTATTCCGTTATTATTTTGCTGCTGATGACCATCGCAAACGGAGGATATCTGATAATTGCCCTTTCGGAAACTTTATCAGAAGCAGTGTTGGCAAACAAACTTTGCTATTTGGGCGGTTGCTTTCTTCCTCCGCTGTGGCTGCTGTTGATATGCACAATATGTAATTATAATTTGAAAAGATGGATAAGAAACCTGTTGTACGGATACAGCTTTATGGTATATGCCATGGTTTTAACCATAGGATATAATGATTTTTACTATAAAGAAGCTTTTTTGGAGTCCTATAAAGGAGCAACCGTATTGGGTCATACCTATGGTCCGGGACATGCGTTCTTCTATGTGATTTTGTACGGATACGTACTTATTCAGATTTTCTTGCTGGCCTATACCCTGACTAGAAAAAAGGCGGTTTCCAGAAAAAATCTGTGGGCACTGATTATAATGGAGCTATTGAATTTGGGAACTTTCGTTGTAGGACGCTGGCTGAACTCTGCGGTAGAAGTTATGCCGGCAATGTATGTACTGGACAGCATTATTTTGCTGTATTTGCAGTACAGAGGGTTCTTATATAATGTAGAGGATAACATTGCGGAAAATTTTGCAAAGCAGGAGACGTATGGTTACCTGATGCTGGACAACCAGCGGAAGTATTTGGGCTGCAATCCGATGGTGGAAAAAATTCTTCCGGCGGTAACAGAATGCATTATAGACCGAAGCATTAAAGAAGTAACCGGAATGGAAATAGTAAATGCATGGTTGGAGCAATATAACGCCGAAGGCAAAAGATATTATGATTACGAGCATAAGGACAAACACTATGAATGTCGCGTGGAACGGATTTGTTACCGGAACCGTCCGCTGGGCTATATGGTAGAGCTTCGGGAAGATACGGTAAAAGAACTCTTCATACAGACGGTAACGGCACTCAGTGAAGCGGTGGATGCAAAGGACAGATATACCAGCGGTCATTCAAAGCGTGTGGCAGATTATGCTCGAAGAATTGCGGCAAGAATGGGCAAAAGTAAGGAAGAACAAGAGGAGATTTACCGGGCAGGACTTCTGCATGATGTAGGAAAAATCCGTATTCCGGCAGAAATTATTAATAAACCGGGGCGACTGACCGACGAGGAATATAATATCATCAAAATTCATCCGGTAACCGGATATCATATCTTACAGGGAATTTCGGAAGACAGCGTCATTGCCATTGCGGCTAAATATCACCATGAACGGTATGACGGAAAGGGTTATCCAAATGGTCTGTCCGGTGAGAATATACCGGAGGTGGCCCGGATTCTTGGTGTTGCAGATTCCTATGACGCTATGGCCAGCAACCGAAGCTATCGTAATGCTCTGCCTCAGGATGTGGTACGGAACGAAATAGAAAAGGGACGTGGAACACAGTTTGACCCGCAGATTGCCGACGTAATGCTGGAAATGATATCGGAAGACACAAGTTACGGCATGAAAGAAACGGATTCTTTAAAGAGAAGAGTATTAACTGTAGATGATGAGGCCATGAACAACAAGATTATTGCTCATATTATGAAGGACGAGCCACGCTATGAAATTGTGCAGGCCGGCAGCGGAAAACAGGCACTGGAACTGCTGGAACAGCAATCCTTTGACCTGATTCTTCTGGATGTAAGAATGCCGGAGATGGATGGTCTGGAAACTCTGCGGAGAATCCGGGAAAAATACCGGGTGCCGGTGGTGCTTATGACCAGTGACAGGACGCTGGAAGCAGCGACGGAATTTGCCGAGCTTGGATGTGATGACTTTATTACAAAACCGGTATTGCCATTGCTGATAAAGGAAATTGTGCATACAATGACGGAGCGGGTAAGTATATAAGAAAAAGAGAAATAAAAACGGGCCGGGAGTGATTCCCGGCCCTTTACTATGTAAGAATCGTGTTATTTTTCATCATTCTTTCCATCTGCTAACTTTGCTCCCACAAAACCGGAGAGTACGGACTGCAGGTCAATACCTGCGGATTCCTTCA
>JAZQJL010000006.1:0-2939 GCA_045541595.1 Lachnospiraceae bacterium
GTCCTGGTTTATACCCGGACCTGTTTTGGGTACGGTGTCCCTTGTGCTTTTGTTTTGGGGATATTTCCGGATGTTTTCACGTAATGTACAGAAAAGATATCAGGAAAACTGTGTATACTATCGGTATGTAAATAAAGTAAAGGATTTCTTTAAAAAGCAGAAATCCTATATGCAGCAGCGGAAAACACATCACATTTATAAATGTCCGCAGTGCAAACAAAAAATAAGAATTCCAAAGGGAAAAGGAAGAGTTGCCATTACCTGCAAAAGATGCGGCACAGAGTTCATAAAGAACAGCAGATAGGATGTATGTTATGTTTGGATATATTACAGTCAATAAGGACGAATTGAAAATTAAAGAGTGGAATTTGTATCGGGCATATTATTGCGGAGCATGTCATTCCTTAAAAGAGGTGGCAGGCACAAAGGCAAGAATGACATTGTCCTATGACATGACGTTTCTTACCATGCTTCTGGATGATTTGTATGACTGCGAAAAAGAGGAAGAAAAGCGCCGCTGTATCGTGCATCCGGTAAAAAAGCATGACGTGGTAAAAAGCGAAGCCTCTCTTTATGCGGCAAAAATGAACCTTCTGCTTTGCTATGACAAGTTACTGGATGACTGGCGGGATGAGCATAATGCTGCATCAGCATTGGCTGCTGCAACCCTCCGGAGAGCCAGAAAGAAGATTGCACTGGAATATCCAAGACAGACAAGGACAGTGGAGCAGTATATCGAAAAACTGCATGCCTGCGAAGAAAAGAGGGAAGTAAACCTTGATGTGGCTGCGGGCTATACCGGAGAAATGTTGGCAGAACTGTGCTGCTGGAAAGAAGATGAGTGGAGCAAAGAGTTGCGCGGCCTCGGTTTCTATTTGGGTAAATTCATCTATCTGATGGATGCCTATGAGGATATGGAAAGGGATAAAAAGCATGGGAACTATAATCCTTTTCTCTTGACCCGCGGTGAGAGAAAGAATGAAGAGCAGGCGGAGCAGTATTTGAATATGATGGCGGCAGGAGCGGCAGAATGTTTTGAACGGCTTCCTTTGGTAGAAAACCTTGAAATTTTAAGAAATATCCTGTATGCTGGAATGTGGGGAAAGTTTGAGAAGATAAAAGCAAAGAGAGAAAAGGAAGAAAAAGCATGAGAAATCCGTATCAGATTCTCGGAGTATCCGAAACAGCGAGTATGGACGAAGTAAAAAAAGCATATCGTAAACTGAGCCGGATTTATCATCCGGATGCCAATGTCAACAATCCGAACAAAGACCAGGCAGAGGCAAAGTTTAAAGAAATACAGGCGGCCTATCAGCAGATTGTGGACGAGAAAGAACATGGTGGCAGCAGAAGCTCTTATGGCTCCTACGGTCAAAGCGGTTCTTACGGCCAGAACACGCAAGGTGGCTATCAGCAGTCCTACGGTGGTTTTGAAGACTTCTTTGGTGGCTTTGGCTTTGGTGGTTATAGCGGCTATGGCCAAAATCGTCAGGCATCCCAGGAGTCCACACTGATGCAGGCGGCAGCCAATTATTTGCGGAACGGTTATTACAAAGAGGCATTAAATGTGCTTGGTAATGTGCCGGTAAACGAGCGGAATGCCAAGTGGTATTATTACAGTGCTCAGGCCAATGCCGGAGTCGGAAACAATATTACCGCACAGGAGCATGCCTATACGGCGGCGCAGTTGGAACCAAACAACTATGTATATCAGGAACTGTTACGGCGCCTGCAGTCCGGTGAAAGCTGGTATACAGAGAGAGGAAGTTCTTACGGCAGATCTTCCGGCGGCCTTGGCAGCTATTGCTGTCAGTGCTTAATGTTTAACTTATTTTGTAATTGTTGTTGCTAACAGGAGAATAAAAGTAACAAGACCGCAGAGAGTATCTGCGGTCTTGTTGTTGTTTAGGATGTAACGGATGTTATGGATAATAAGTCGTTGGACTTTTAAAAGCGTTTTCTTAGCTTGTACAATGTGTGATGTGTACTGCGCTTTTTACTGCGGATACGGTAAATGCGGAACCAAAGACGGATGCGGTTCATTCTTGGTACGATGTACCAAAGCAGGGCGAAAAATGCAATGAACAATGCAATAACGCATATGGTGATGCGGTTTGGTTCTTTTATCAATTTAATAAGATTAAAGCCGCGTTGCATGGTAACAACGGAACTTACGTTCAAAGCGGAAGGAGAAGCTTCTGCAGAATCCAATGCGGTTTGTACGGTAAAAGGTACACCGGTTTCGGTTAATACTACTTTCTGATAGTCGGAAAGCAGAGAACCGGAGTCGTCCTTTGGACTGATGCTCATGATTCCGATGGAACGATAGGAAATATAGTGGAACAGAGCAAAAATATCTTCCGTGCTGATAATGTGATAAAGTACGTTATCTGCAATTTCCGTACCGGAAACGGAGGAAAGTGCAGTGACACGATTAAACGGCAACCGGTTTTTATGATAAGTAAAATTAAGACCGTCTAAATATAACCCGGTATCAGCGGACATGGTGGTGATGGCACCTTCTGCCAGATAAGAAAGCTCTTTGCCTGTGAGATAGAAGCTGTATAAGGTTTCCTGGCTAAGGGAAGCGGTGATGCTGTCAAGTTCTGCTTCTTTAGGAAGGAATAAAGCAACCACGTCCACCGGCTGACTGCTCTGGGCGCTGACCGAAGAACGGATGCCGGATGCCAAAACGGTACCGACAGAGGCTTGGGCAGAGTCTGTGTTAGTGGTTTCCGGAGTAGGAAGCTTGGCCCAGGCCAGCAGCATGGCTGCAATCAGCAAAAGGTAACAAAGAGGCCGGAACCTGCCAAAATCCATGTCGTTTAATACCAGTAAAAAACGGTATAATTTCTTTTTAAAGCGTCTTTTATATTTTTTTGTTATTGTACCGATGCTCATCGGGTACCTCCTTTGTAAAAATCAATAAATTTGCTGAC
>JAZQJL010000007.1:0-3002 GCA_045541595.1 Lachnospiraceae bacterium
TGGCTCACAGAACGACATGGCTACGATCCGACTTTTTCATAGCGGTTACCGGTAATAACCAAATCGTGTTCTTCTATGTAACCTTCCATCAAATCCGGATTTGCCGCAGCTACCAGCACCTTACCTGCATCAAAAATAGCACTCTCATCCCCCACCACAAGCTCTGCATCCAGGGTTTCGATAATATTGTGGTAAGAGGTTTTTGCCTTTGCTAAAATGCTGCTGTCGTAAACATCCATGTAGGAGGTGGCAATATCGCCGATGGTAATCAGGCCTTCCAGATAGCCCTCTTCATTCGTAATCGGTAAGGTAACAACGTTTTTCTCTTTCATCAGGGTATATGCCTTCTTTAAGGAAATACTGCCTGCTACGCCCTCGATTTCACGGATTTCAATATCTTTTACCTGGGTGCCCACATCTTCAACCAGTTCCGGCACATCCGCTTTAAAATGCTTTAATACGAACCTTGTTTCCGCATTGATTGCCCCGGCTCTGCGGGGAACATATAAATCCGTGTTGCCCAGACGGTTCTTCAGTTCTGCATAGGCAATGGCAGAACAGACTGAGTCCGTGTCCGGATTTTTATGACCGATAACGGTAATTTTTCTTTTATGTGTTGTCATAGGAATCCTCCTTATCAACCTAAGTTTCTAATCTTAAATTCCTTTTCTGCTTCTCTCTTCATATCCTTTTTGGCAAGGCTGTCGCGCTTGTCATAGAGCTTTTTACCTCTTGCCAGGCCAACCTCCACCTTGACCAGGCCACCCTTTAAATACACTTGCAACGGCACCAGGGTCAAACCCTTTTGCTGCAGTTTTCCTGCCAGCTTGTTAATCTCGTACTTGTGCATGAGAAGCTTTTTAATACGCATTGGGTCTTTGTTGAATATGTTGCCTTTTTCATACGGGCTGACGTGCATACCGTAGATATATACCTCGCCGTTCTCGATTTTAATGTAGGACTCCTTAATGCTGCACTTGCCCATACGAATGGATTTTACCTCCGTGCCGTGCAACGCCACACCGGCTTCGTATTTATCTTCGATAAAGTAGTCAAAATACGCCTTTTTATTGTTGGCAACCAGTTTTATACCATCCTTTGCCATACAAGCCTCCTTGTTCCTTCTATGTAACCGCCCGGCCATACCGGGCAGCAATTGTTACAATTTTCTAATATAGATTACCTTTTAAACGGCAGAAAGTCAACGGTTTTTAAAAGTTTATCCACGGAAAGCACCATAATGGTAATGTGCTGTCCGAGACGATATACCTTGTGGAACCGCTCACCCACCAGCTGGTAATGTTCCTCGTCAAAGCGGTAAAAATCATCCTCTACATTTTCCAGACGGATAATTCCTTCCACCGTATTCGGCAGTTCCACATAGATGCCCCAGTTAGTAACGCCGGAGATTACTCCGTCATACACCTCACCGATGCGACGCTCCATGTATTCTACCTTTTTCATCTTTTCCACATCCCGCTCCGCTTCTTCTGCAGTGCGCTCCGTTTTACTTGACTGAGCCGCCACATCATCCAGAATTTCAAGATAATGCTCCTTTCTCTCTTCTGTCAGCCGTCCGTTTAAATTATCTTTAATAATACGGTGAATCTGCAAATCCGGATAACGACGGATGGGAGAAGTAAAGTGACAGTAATACTTGGCAGCCAGACCAAAATGACCTTCACAGTCCGTGGAATACTTCGCCTGTTTTAAGGAACGTAAGGTCAGTCTTGAAATCAGCGGTGCCTCATCTTTTCCCTCTAAGGAGTCCAGAAGCTTCTGCAATTCCTTCGGATGAATGCCATCCTTACCTTCTTTGATATTTAATCCAAAGTTTTTAATAAATACTCCCAGCTTTTTGATTTTATCCGGATCCGGATTTTCATGGGTACGATATACAAACGGTGCCTCCTGCCAGAAAAAATCCTCTGCTACGGTTTCGTTTGCGGCCAGCATAAAATCTTCAATCAGCTTTGTGGCATCATTTCGTTCATAAGGCTTTATCTCTATCGGTCTGCCGTTCGGTGCCAGGATAATTTTACTTTCCGGAAAATCAAAGTCCACGGCTCCCCGTTTACGACGCTTATCGCGAAGAATATCGGAAAGCTCCTTCATCTGCAAAAACAGGTCCGTCAGCTCTCCGTATTCTTTTTCTGTTTCGATTTTCTCCGCCTCCGTTTCCGGCATTCCTTCTTCCGAACGCATTACCGTCAGAATACGGTTTACTTCCGTATAACTCATTCGTCTGGTTACCCGGATTACGGTTTCCGCAATTCTGTGTCCGATGATATTACCGTTTGCATCAATTTCCATGATACAACTAAGCGCCAGACGGTCTACCCCCGCATTTAACGAACAGATTCCGTTGGATAGCCTGTGGGGAAGCATCGGAATGACTCTGTCCACCAGATAAACGCTGGTACCGCGATGCAATGCTTCTTTGTCTAAGTTCGAACCTTCTTTTACGTAATTGGTTACATCCGCAATATGCACCCCAAGTTCATAGGTCCCGCCATTCAGCTTCTTTATGGTAATGGCATCGTCTAAATCCTTGGCGTCTTCTCCGTCAATAGTTACGGTAAGTTCTCCGCGCAAATCCAGTCTGCCGACGGTTTCTTTTTCTTCTATGCTCTCCGGCATGGTTTCTGCCTGAACCATCACTTCTTCCGGAAACTCTGTTTCCAAACCATAGGTTTTCAGTACGGTTTTTACATCCGCAGCAGGATCATTGATATGGCCTAAAATTTCTACCACGCGGCCTTCCGGACTGCGTTTTTCATTTCCGTAATCTGTAATTTTCACATACACCTTGTGGCCGTTTACAGCCCCTTTGGTATGTTCCTTGGCAATATATATATCACTGCCCAGCTTTAAATTGTCCGGAATGACAAAACCGTAGTTTTTACTTTTTTCAAAAGTTCCCACTACAAATACCGCATCGTGTTTTGTAATCTTTACAATTTTGCCTTCCCTTCGCTTTCCGGCACTTTCTCCGCTGACAA
>JAZQJL010000008.1:0-2874 GCA_045541595.1 Lachnospiraceae bacterium
ACTTTATTCTTCCGGCTCAATAAGTCCGTAAGTATCACCTTTTCTCTTATACACAACATTTACCTGATCTGTTTCTGCATTACAGAATACATAGAAGTTATGTCCCAAAAGCTCCATCTGGATACAAGCATCTTCCGGATACATAGGTTTAATATCAAACTTCTTGGTACGAACAATCTTGATTTCTTCATCCTGTTCATCCACGGTTTCAATATAAGCCTGGCTAAATGATGCTGCGCTCTGCTTTTTATCTACTATTTTCTTCTTATACTTCTTTAACTGTCTTTCAATAACCTCTTCTACCAGGTCGATAGAAACATACATATCATTGCTTACCTGCTCTGAACGAATTATACTACCCTTAACCGGTATGGTTACTTCTATTTTCTGTCTCTCCTTCTCCACGCTAAGCGTTACATGCACTTCTGTATCGGGATTAAAATACTTGTCAAGTTTGCTCAACTTGTCCTCTACAGCGCCCTTTAAACCGGGTGTTAATTCAATATTTTTTCCTACAATAATAAATTTCATGTAAATCATCCCTTCCTGTCATTTATTGTAGGTTCATTATAACATTTTTTTAAGCGTTTTGCAACAATTTAACAAATTTTTTATATATTTTTGACTTCAAAAATGTCAACTATTTTTCCGTTTTTTTTCTTTTATTTTTTATTTTTATCAGAACTACACAAAACAAACGTTCCTGTGGTTACCATAATATTTCTTACTGATTTACATAAAAATCCTGTGGATAACGTGAATAACTCCGTGTATAAATCGGTTTTTCTTGATTTTTCGTCGTTTTCCTTGTGGATAACTCCAAACTTATCACCATTCATAAAACTTACGTTTTTACGATAACCTGTTAACATTTGTTAAAAATGCACAAGCACTATTTTGTCAAGACCTGAAATTTTAAAAATAAGATTTTAGACAATTTCAAAATCCTGCCCCAAAATATAAAAAGAACTTTTTCCGGCTTCCGCTGAAAAAAGTTCTCTCATTTTCTTACTGTTATGTATATTCTATTCTGCTAAAAAATTCTTCTGATTGCCAATATCTTACGATAAGCAGCCTTCGATACCTTAATTCCGTCCTTCTCATTGGATGCATGTACAATCATACCGTCTCCGATATAAATTGCCACATGTCCGGAATAACAAATCAAATCTCCGGGCTGTGCATTTTCCAGACCGCCCTTAACTGCGTACCCCTGCTTCCTGTCTGCTGCCGAGGAATGTGGCAGGCTCACATCGAACTCCTCATAAACCTTCATTACGAAGCCGGAGCAATCCGCACCTTCTGTCAAACTGGTTCCGCCCCATACATAAGGGTTCCCGATAAACTGAACGGCATACTCTGCAACAGCAATACCCATTTCATTTTCATTGGTTACTTCTACTGTAGATATGGTCTCCAGTGCCGCCTTTGTCTTTTCCATATGACGTTCTCTGGATTCTCTTTCCAGACGTGCTGCTTCTTCTTCCTTGGTTTCTGCACATTCAAATTCCGTATATACCTTTACAAATTCACGTGCTACCCAACCGAAACCTTCTTCAATATCAACCTTGACCCAGCCGTCCATTTCCTCCGTTACCATCAATTCATCATACATGGCAACCATACCCAATACTTCACCGTCCGGCTTGGCTTCTTTCCGAACAAGGAGTCTATCACACTGAACCTGGGCCATACGGGTTCCTAATTCTTCTGCCAATACAAGAGCTTCTTCCCCGATTGCACAATACTCTGCCTTTACAAAACCAACCACATTACCGGATTCAATTTCATACCAGCCATCCTGCTCTGATATAATCTTTCCGGCTGCATTTTTATAAAATTTACCGATTGCTTTTCCACGTTTTTCAGGAGTAGTTCTCACAGTCAGATAATCCTTCGCCTGACTAATAATCAGATTCTCCAGGTTTTCTTCTACTTCCCTTATCACTTCCGTTTCACCGGCTACATCCTTAGAAGCTTGTATTTCCTCTAACTCTACCAAAGACTCTAAATTAGAAGCAGTTCCTTTGCTTTCTGCATGAATCCTTTCTAAATCCGTTCCTTTTGCTAAAGCGATATTAATACCTCCGCTGGGAAGTACGGAGGACACATCTGTAGCCTGTACTTGCAGACTCATCCCGGTTAGTAGCAGGGATGCCGATAATGCAATTGCAGTTGTTTTTACAAAACCCTTTAACATGTTTCCTCCAATTTGTTACGATTTTATTACATCTGTTAACAACTATAACATTGGAAATCGTTTTTGTCAAGACGTTTTGTACAACAAAAAAGTACCAAAACTCTATTGTTTTAGTACTTTTCTATAATTATCCCACGCTTGAATGATATCAGGATTTAATATTTTGTTAATTTTATCTTCCTGCACCGGGCTCCGATTATACATTTGCCTTCTTACGCCCCACATACCCGGCCGCACTAATCGCTGCATTGGCTCCGTCGGAAACAGCTGTAATAATCTGGCGCAGGTGCTTAGTACGGGCATCCCCGGCCACAAAAATTCCTTCTGTATTTGTGCTACCTTCTTCTCCGGCTACAATATATCCCTTTTCATCCTTCTCAACCATGTCCGGAACCCATTTGGTATTTGGCACCATACCCACTGCAATAAACACTCCCGCCACCTGCAGTTCTTTTGTGGATGAATCCGTTTTGTTTACCAGACGAAGCTTTTCTACCTGTTCCTGACCGCAGATTTCTTCTACCACATGAGAATAGAGTATTTCTACATTCTCCAATGCCTCCAGCTGTTTCTGCAGAATCTTCGCCCCACGAAATTCATCCCTACGATGAATCACATAGACCTTATGACAATACCTGGCAAGAAAAGCAGCATCCTCCAAAGCCACATCACCT
>JAZQJL010000009.1:0-9500 GCA_045541595.1 Lachnospiraceae bacterium
TACTTTAGTATTTTGTAAATATACCTTTCCATTTTAAACTATTCAAAAAGACCTTTTGAGGCATACTAATATTCAGACATTTTTCAGGAGGAAATACAATGCTAGGGGAACAAATTCATGCACTGCGAACAGCCAGAAATTTAAGTCAGGTTCAACTTGCTGACCGATTGGGTGTAACCAAGCAATCTATCAGCAATTGGGAAAATAACAATATTCTTCCGTCCGTTGACATGTTGAAGCAAATAGCTACTTTCTTTCACTGTAGCACCGATTATCTTCTTGAATTAGAGGAAGGGAAAGTCTTTATAGAAACTACAAATTTAACCTTAGAGCAAATCGCCCACATTCAGCAGTTGGTTGCCGATTTAGAATATTTGAATCAAAAACTATCAGAAAAGAAAGATTATTAAAAACAATCCATACTCAGGTATATTAGAGGTGAAGCCACTTCTAATATACCTGTTTTTTTACTATTATCTGTAACAAACAATCTTTCTTTTTTACTTATTCCAACTTTTTTTGTTTATTTACACAATTTATCTTTTGTGTTATACTACATAAAAACTGCAATAAGGAGGGGTTGTCTTTGGAAACGCAGATTGTATATTGTGATGAAACCGGTGATGACGGTTTAAATACCAGTTCCAGTCAGGCTTTTATCTTGACAAGTATTTACATGCCAAGCTGCGAATGGAAAGGGAATTATGAAATCATTAAATCCTTTCGTCAGCAACTAAAAAATGAATATGGTTTCCATAGCAATCAGGAAATGCACACAAAACACTTTCTGACTGACAAAGATCCATATCGCATTTATCACTGGACAAAGGAACAACGCATTGAAATTTTAAAGAAATTCACAGTAATGATTTCTTCTCTTCATATGTCAGCAGTTAACACAATCATTGACAAAACAGCTATTGAAATTCCCGATTATCCGATTTTAGAGAAAGCACTAACCTATAATATTCAACGAATAGAAAACGATAGTAATAATAGTTGGAATTTTATACTGATTGCAGACAAAGGTCGAATCGCACCTATGAGAAAAACAGCCAGGGCTATAAGAGCGTATAATCCAATTCATTCCCAATTTGGTGGTTTTATCAATAAACCTATTAGAAATATGATAGAAGATGTTATGGAGAAAGATTCCAAAGAGTCTTACTTTATACAAATATGTGATTTCATTTCGTACTTTGTTCATTTATATTACCTTACGCGCTACAAGAAAAAACCTTTACCAAATCGTGTAGCCAACTTAATAGACTATGACTTTGTAGGAAGGGTAATGGCAACGTTCTCCGATGGTGGAATCTTAAATGAGAAAGCTAGTTCGCGCAAATATGGTCTAGTAATTTATCCCAGAAAATAAAACCACCACCTACGGCATATTCATGCTTTCAGTGGTTCGTTTATATTATAGCATATTACCCCCATTGTGTCAATTAAAAGCCGTTTTTTATTCTCACAAAATCGGCTTTTTTTACAACTCCAAAACAATGGTAAACGGCCCATCATTCTCCAAAGCCACCTTCATGTCTGCACCAAATTCTCCTGTTTCTACCACATCCACCTGCTTTTTGCATTCTGCAATAATGTACTCGTACAACTCGTTGGCAAGTTCCGGCTTTCCCGCATTGGTAAAGGAGGGCCGGTTACCGTGGCTGCAGTCCGCATACAGTGTAAACTGGGACACCAGTAACAGCTCTCCGTTTACATCTTTTAAGGACAAATTGGTTTTGCCGTTTTCGTCCTGAAAAATACGCAGGCCCAAAAGCTTTTTAATATATTTATCTGCAATTTCTTTGGTATCCTCATTGGATACACCGATAAACACCAAAAAACCTTTTTTGATTGCACCAATGACAGTACCCTCTACGGTCACACTGGCATGATTTACTCTTTGTACCACAAATTTCATATTATCTGTACTCCTTATAACCTCTGAAATCAAATCTTATGTTCTGCCCACCGGCTGATATCTAACGTACAGTATACCAGTTTTCTTATTTCTAATCAAACTCTAATTTGTCTTTTATGATTCTTATTTTTCTTTGTGATATACTAAGACCATGTTGATAAGCTATATTTGAATTACAAACACAAAAAGTACAAAGGCGGTCAGACGCAGGAAGGGACAGGTTATGAGTGAATATCGTTGCGAAGGAATCGGAAGTGTAAACGGAGGGAATTATGACAAACTGCACGTGGAAGGTGTCTTCACTGCAAGAGGTCCTATTGAGGCCAACCGGATTACCGGAGAAGGGGTTATGAATTTCTCCTCTCTTTCTGCAGAATCCCTTATGCTGGAAGGGGTTACTAACGTGAAAGGTACCATGCACGCCGAAAGCTGCACCATGGAAGGAGTATTAAAGGCTGATTACATTACCGTTACCGGAAATTTTTATGCGGATGGTGTTGTCAGTGCAAGCATCTTAAAAGCAGGCTCCGCAACTCTTCTTTTTAACAGCAAAAAATGCAGTCCTAAGCCATTTGCCAAAATCCGCTCTTTCTTTAGCGGCAAGGATGTCATGGACGATAAAAATGCAAAAATCAGAGAAATCGAAGCGGAAACCCTTGTCATTGAGGACTATTCCGTACAAAAAATCACCGGCAAGGACATTATTATCGGCCGGGGTTGTGTCGTGGATACCGTGCAGGCAGACACCAAATTAAGAATACATAAATCTGCACAGGTAAAGAATTTAGGTACTTCCGTAACACCGGAGTATTTTGAATAATTTTGCTTCCTTTTTTGTTTTTCATATATGTTTTGTAACAGATTTCACGCACTGTTACAAAATCAACCCCGCCGGTTGGTTCCCCTCCGGCGGGGTTGTCATTCTCTTTAGATACACTTCTTTAAAATTTCCAGCATCTCATCAATCTGTGCCTTCTGCATTACCAGCGGCGGTAAGAAACGAATGGTATTCGCTCCTGCAGAAATTAAAATCAGACCGTTTTCCAAGGCCTTTGCTGCAATGTCTTTTACCGGCATGGTAAACTCCAGACCCTGCATAAAGCCAAAGCCTCTGTGCTCCTTCACGCAAGGATTTTCCTTTGCAAATTCTTCTAACTTTTCGTAAAGATATGCACCGTTTTCATTTACGTTATCCAGTATATTCTGTGCTTCAAACAGATCGAATACCTTTGCTACAGCCGCGCAGACAAACGGGTTGCCGCCATAGGTAGTACCATGATCACCCGGTTCAAACGCTGCCGCTTTGTTTTCGGTTGCCGCAAATGCACCTACCGGAACTCCACAACCCAATGCCTTGGCACAGGTTACAATGTCCGGTTTCACATCATACTTCTGATAGCAGAACATGTTGCCGGAACGGCCCATACCGCACTGGATTTCATCTAAAATAAGAATGATATCCTTTTCCTTACAGATTGCAGCCACACCTTCAAGGAACTCCTTAGTTGCCGGATGAATACCACCCTCACCCTGTAAGGTTTCCATAATGATGGCTGCTGTTTTATCGGTAATCTTGGATGCAACATCTTCTAAATTATTAAATTCAGCAAATACTACTCCGCCAATCAATGGTTCAAAAGCTTCCCGGTACTTCTTCGTTCCGGTAACGGAAAGAGCACCCATGCTTCTGCCGTGGAAAGAATGTTCCATCGCAATAATCTGGCTGTCTGCCTTTCCGGTCTTCTTATAGTAATACTTTCTTGCTAACTTGATGGCACCTTCTACTGCTTCGGTTCCGCTGTTGGTAAAAAACACGCGGTCCATGCCGGAAGCCTTGGCAAGGCCTTCCGCTGCCAGAAGAGCAGGCTCATTGTAGTAATAGTTAGAGGTATGTAACAGCTTGTCAATCTGCGCTTTCAGGGCATCATTGTAAGCTTCGTTGTTATAGCCAAGAGCAAATACACCAATGCCGGCAGAAAAATCCAGATACTTCTTGCCATCGGTATCGTAAAGATATACTCCGTCGCCGTGGTCCAATACCACCGGATAACGTCCGTACGTGTGCATTAACACTTGTTCCGCTCTATTTCTGCATTCTGTGGAATTCATATTCTCTCCTCCTTAAATACTGAAATGCCCTACTTATTTTCATCGTAAATGGCAGTTCCGATACCCTTATCGGTAAAGAACTCCAGCAGTAAGCTGTGAGCCATTCTGCCATCCAAAATATGTACACCGCCAACGCCTTCCTTGACCGCGTCGATACAGTTCTTAATCTTCGGAAGCATGCCGCCGCCGATAAAACCGTCCTGAATCAGCTCATCTGCCTTAGAAAGAGTTAATTCAGAGATCAGAGTACTCTTATCCTTCGGATCCATGCAAACGCCTTCGATATCGGTTAAAAATGCAAGTTTTTCTGCACCTACTGCAGTGGCAATAGCACAAGCCGCATCATCCGCATTGATGTTATAAGACTGGTAATTATCATCCAGACCGATTGGAGCAATTACCGGAACAAAATCCTGCTTGATCAGACTGTCAATCAGGGAAGTGTTTACCTTGTCGATGTTTCCTACATAGCCAATATCCTGACCATTTACGGTTTTCTTTGTTACATGCAGGGTAGAACCGTCTTTACCACAGATACCAACAGACTTCACACCAAGCTTTTCCATCATCTGCACCAGATTCTTATTTACCTTATTTAACACCATTTCCGCAACTTCCATGGTTTCTTCATCCGTAACACGTAAGCCTTCTACAAACACAGGCTCCTTACCCCGCAGGCTGACCCATTTGCTGATTTCTTTGCCGCCGCCATGAACGATAATCGGCTTCATACCCACCAGTTTAAGTAGTGCCACATCACGGATTACGTTCATCTGCAGTTCCGGGTCCAGCATAGCGCTGCCGCCATATTTTACAACAACCTTTTTGTTATTAAACTTCTGAATATACGGCAGTGCCTCGATTAACACTTGTGCCTTTGCAATATCGGAATAATTTGTGGTTTCCATTTTTGTAATCTCCTTTTTCGTATTCTCCCGAACATTCTCTACCAAATCTTAAGAACGGTAATCCGCATTAATTTTTACGTAATCGTAGGTTAAGTCACAGCCCCAGGCAGTGGCCTCTGCATCGCCGTCCTTCATGTTGGCAATTGCGGTCACTTCCTTGCCGCCTAAAATCTTTGTGGCAAATTCTTCGGAATAGTCCGTTGCCATGCCGTTTTCTACTAACATCAGGGTATCGGTTCCGTCGGTAATGGTAATGTCTACCTTGTAAGGGTCAAACTGCTCACCGGAATAGCCGAGAGCACAAAGGATTCTTCCCCAGTTGGCGTCATTTCCATAAACTGCTGCCTTGGTAAGGCTGGAGGTAATCACGGACTTTGCCAGAACTTTTGCTGCTGCCTTGGAATTTGCGTTGATTACCTTTGCGGTAAATAACTTGGTTGCACCCTCGCCGTCCTCTGCAATTCTCATTGCAAGATACTCATTTACAAAGTGAAGAGCTGCTGCAAAGATTTTGTAATCTTCGCTGTCAGCAGAAGTGATTTTTTCATTTTCCGCCAGACCGTTTGCCATTAAAAGTACGGTATCGTTGGTGGAAGTGTCTCCATCTACGGAAACCATGTTGTAGGTATCCTGCACGTCTTCCTTTAATGCCTTGTCTAATAATTCTTTGGAGATATTGGCATCTGTGGTAATAAATCCCAGCATGGTGCACATGTTCGGATGAATCATGCCGGAGCCTTTACACATGCCGCCAAGCGTTACTTTTTTGCCGCCAAGCGTCATGGAAACAGCAATCTCCTTCTTCTTTGTGTCGGTGGTCATAATTGCCTTTGCCGCATCGGTGCCTGCCTCTATGGAATCCGCAAGCTTTCCTGCCAGCACCTTCGTGCCCGCTTTAATCTTATCGATCGGCAGCTGCTTTCCGATTACACCGGTGGAAGCCACGAATACCATGTCATAAGGAACATTCAATGCCTCAGAAGCTGCCTTTGCAGTTTCTTCGCAATAGGAATAACCGATTTCTCCGGTACATGCATTGGCAATGCCTGCGTTAATCACTACCACCTGAGCAGTCTTCTTTTCCTCTGCAATCATTTTATCCCATAAAACAGGAGCTGCCTTAACCATGTTGGTAGTGAAGGTTCCTGCCACGGTACACGGAACAGAAGAATATACCATTGCCATGTCCTGTCTGTCTTTATATTTGATGCCTGCTGCTGTAGATGCAGCGAAAAAACCTTTTGCTGCGGTTACACCGCCTTCTGTCTGCTGAAACATTAGAAATTCCTCCTAATCTGTGGATTCGTTTATTCGTTAAACGTTGTAATGTTATTGTCATTTAAAGATAAATCATAGTAATTCAAATCGGTACGTTCCGTCCACTTAAGACCTCTCCAGAACCGGTTTCCCCGCTCATTTGTCTTAAAGGCCTGTAAGCCGACTTTATTGATGCCTTCTTTCTTTAAGGCCTCCTCGGCGAAAGCGGCCATCTTCTTGCCGATACCCTGCTTACGGTAACTCTCCGCTACACATACATGGTAGAAGCAGGCCCGGCGTCCGTCGTGACCGCATAAAATGCTGCCTACGATTTTTTCACCGTCCAAAGCCACCACGCTGGTGGTTGGGTTACGTTTCAGAAACTTTTCTACTCCCTCTCTGGAATCATCGATGCTTCGGATACCAAAACCTTTAATGGTCATCCATAAGTCATATACTCCATCATAATCTTCGATTGTCATTACCCTGTAATTTATCATGTATTTTCTCCTACTTGTTTATGGGAACATCGGAACCAGTTCCAGTCCCATGTTTTCCGGAAGACCGAACATTAAGTTCATGTTCTGGATTGCCTGACCGGCGGCACCCTTTACTAAGTTATCCATGGCACCCATCATGATGACACGGTTTGTTCTTTCGTCAATGCGGAAATTTACATCCACAAAGTTGGAGCCTTCTACCCAGCGGGTTTCCGGGCACACATTCTTATCTAATACACGGACAAAGTATTCGTCCTTGTAGCAATCATCGTAAATCTTCTTTACCTCTTCGTATGTAACCTGCTTCTTCAGGGAAGCATATGCAGTAATTAAAATACCGCGATTCATAGGAACCAGATGTGGGGTGAAGTTTAACACTACGTTTTCACCGCTGGCATAGGATAACTGCTCCTCAATTTCCGGAGTGTGACGGTGGGTAGCTACGCCATATGCTTTGATGTTTTCATTAACTTCGCAGTAAAGATTGTCAACCTTAGCGGAACGTCCTGCACCGGAGGTACCGGACTTGGCATCGATAATTAAGGTGCTCATGTCGATGAGACCGGCCTTTGCCAAAGGATAAATGCTTAATGTGGAGCAGGTTGGATAGCAACCCGGATTTGCCAGAAGTCTGGCACCTTTCACTTTTTCTCTATTAATCTCACAAAGACCGTATACTGCTTCGTCAATAAACTGCGGGCTGACATGCTCGATACCGTACCATTTTTCATAGGTAGCAACATCCTTAATACGGAAATCAGCACTAAGGTCGATAATTTTCGTTTTATTTAACACATCTTCATTTACAATGGAAGCACAAAGTCCCTGCGGCGTTGCGGTGAAAATCACATCCGCTTCTTCCGCCAGCGCTTCTATGTTGTCGTCCAGGCACTTGGCATCCACCAGCTTGAACATATTCCGGAATACTTCTGCGTATTTCTTATCAACATAACTTCTGGATCCGTACCAGACAATTTCTGCTTCCTTGTGCTGTAATAGCAAACGGACAAGTTCCTGTCCTGCGTAACCTGTGGAACCGATAATACCAACCTTAATCATCTTTCTTTCCTCCTCGATAAAATCTCTCTATTCTAATTTTTTATAATTATACACATATGCGTATTTTTATGCAATAGGAAATTTGATTTTTTTTAGAATTATTTTTAATAAGTAGTTATAAGTAAATCCCTTCCTCTTTTAACCGCTGATAAATGCCGGCAATCGGGAACCCGACAATATTGTAATAGTCGCCGGCAATTTCTTTAATATAAGGTGCAAACAGCCCCTGAATGGCATATGCCCCGGCCTTGTCCATCGGCTCACCGCTGCTTACATAACGCTCAATTTCTTCTGACGTCATCGGATAAACCGTCACCTTGGTACCTTCTGCAAAAGAAATGGTTTTTGAACTCCCGTCCTCTTCTTTTTTGATGATGCAGACACCGGTATATACATAATGGTCATCTCCTGCAAAAGAGGAAATCATACAAATGGCATCTTCTTTATCCTTTGGCTTGCCTAAAATTCGTCCGTTATGGGCAACCACGGTATCCGCACCCAGGATAACGGCAGGTCCCGAAATGCCTTCTGCCACATCCTCTGCCTTCATTTTAGAAAGCTCCTTTACTACCTCTTCCGGGTTGGTACCGGTAATAATTTCTTCCTTATTACTTGTAATTATTTTAAACTCCGCACCGATGAGCTCCAACAATTCTTTTCTTCTTGGAGAACCGGACGCCAGAATTACCTGATACTTCATATTTCTACCTCTCTGTTCTTTCCGTTTAAAACCCTTACCTTTTATTGTATCGCAAACATCAATATCATGCAAGTAAAACAGCAAAATGGCTCCCGAAAAATTTTTTCGAGTTTTTTCTTGTTCCATCTTGCATATTTTTACATCGTGGTGTATATTGAATGTATAATTATAAATTTAAAACAAAAAAAACCCATACGGGAAACTTAGGAGGCATAATAATATGAAAGAAAAAGTTATTCTTGCATACTCCGGTGGTCTTGATACTACCGCAATTATTCCATGGTTAAAAGAGAACTACGATTATGATGTAGTTTGCTGTTGTATCGACGTAGGTCAGGGCAACGAGCTTGACGGCCTGGAAGAGCGCGCAAAGTACTCCGGAGCAGAAAAGCTGTACATACTGGATGTTGTGGATGAATTCGTTGATGAATATGCAGTTCCTTGCGTAAAGGCAGGTGCAGTTTACGAAAACAAGTACTTACTCAGTACTTCCATGGCACGTCCGCTTATCGCAAAGAAGTTAGTTGAAATTGCCCGCAAGGAAGGCGCAGTTGCTATCTGCCACGGTGCTACCGGTAAGGGTAACGACCAGGTACGTTTCGAGCTTGGTATCAAGGCTCTCGCTCCTGATTTAAAGATTATTGCTCCATGGCGTTGCAACGACACCTGGAAGATGCAGTCCCGTGAAGACGAAATCGAATACTGCAAGCAGCACGGCATCGACCTTCCGTTTGATGCAAGCCACAGCTACAGCCGCGACCGTAACTTATGGCACATCAGCCATGAAGGTCTTGAACTGGAAGATCCGGCAAACGCACCAAATTATGACCACTTATTAGTTCTTGGTGTTTCTCCTGAAAAGGCTCCGGATGAAGGTGAAACCATCACTCTCTCCTTCGAAAAAGGCGCACCGGTTGCATTAAACGGCAAGAAGATGAAGGCATCCGACATCTTAAGAGAATTAAACGCTCTTGGCGGCAAGCACGGTGTTGGTATCGTTGATATCGTTGAAAACCGCGTTGTAGGCATGAAGTCCCGTGGTG
>JAZQJL010000010.1:0-4107 GCA_045541595.1 Lachnospiraceae bacterium
TCCTGCAGAATCGGTCCCAGACCGCCGAGAGTTGCCTCCAGGCGTACAGTGTGGGTTCCGGCGGTTAAATAAAATTCGTACGGAACTTTTGAATCATTTGCCAGCATCAGGCATTCCCAATCGGTGTCATAGAAAAAGCCGATTTCCTTCATTGCTTCAAACGGAATCACGCCATCGATGTACAGACTTCGACAGGATACGCTGCCTCGTGCATAATTCTGACGGGCCTTAATCATAATGTTGTAGTAACCGTCTTCCGGTACGGTAAACTCCCATTCAATCCACTGGCCGGAAGTTCTCCAGGCATCACCGCCGGTATAGTTGAGAACCGTGTTCGTTACACTGTATGGCTGTGTGCTGGCGGAAGCCTTGTCGTACTTTGCATACAGAGAGGATTCGGAACGTCTTACCGCATCTTCACCCTGCAATTTGGTTCTGTATGTAAGACCTTCTCCCTTTGCAGCCGGACCGCCCTGTGCATGATATTCCTCATAAGTCACCACATCTTCCACTGCTGCCAGCTTTACTGTACGAAGCACCATAGGTTCATTCACACCTACGATGGAGAGTGTGTTTTTTCCTTCTTCAAAATAAAACTGATATGGTTCCTCTGCATAGCCCATGTCGTCTTTGCAGCGTGCGGACTGCCAGTCGAAAATTTCTATCTGGGCAGGGCGGATTTCATTACCCTGGTTATCTACCTTTGGCTCGTAAGCATCTGTCCAGATACGGGTAAAGGTGATGTTTTCTGCATCCGCAAACGGAAGCTCACCATTAATGTAAATACTCCGCTCAATGGCAACACCACGGGATTCTACAGTTAAATATTCCAGATACACATTGTAAATACCAGCTTCCGGAACCGTTACCTCCCAGGTTACTTTGGAATCCGTTTCCGTATACAGTGCTTTTTCTGCACCTTCATATTCGGTGGAAACCGTTACCCCTTCACCTTCTATGTAAGAAAATAAATCCACATCAATTGTATTCTGAGGCTTAGCAGCATCTTTATGGGCATTTTGGTATCCGACATAAGTGCCCTGTATTTCTGCACCGGCCACATCTACCGTCAAATCCACCCCTGCATATTTTTCGCTGAAATTTTCCACCGGCCGTAAACTCATCAGCCACAGCACCAAGCATGCACCGGCGATTACCCCTATAAAAATCAGTAATTTTTTAACAGAGCCCTTCATATATGCCTCCTATTTTGTAGTTATTTTTAACCATATGTTTAAGTGTTTATTATTATATTGTTGTGACAGGATACGGCATCGCCGGATTCTGTCACAGAACAAAAGCAGACCGGTCTGCTTTTGCACACTTTACCGCTTTATACTAACAGTATACTCTATCTTTGCTGATTAAGCTTATTATTTTTTGCTATTATTCTTTCACACATTGCTCAAAATATTTGCGTTTTACACTTTAATTTATGTGCAATATTTACTTTTTGGGCAATCAATGCTATACTCAACTTAGCATTTTTGCTTAAAATGCCCATAAAAACAGACTTAGTAAAAGCGTTTTAAAAAGCAATTTTTGACAAACCACCAGCAAAGCAGGAGGTAATATATGGCAAAGCAGGAAAAAACAAATCAATTTGAGCGGTTAAACTGGGTCAACAGCGACTGGTCCGGTGTAAAATACATCAACACTACCCATGAATTGGTAGCCTACCGTAACGACACCACTATCCGTATCTGGCGTAACACAGAAGCCAGAAACTTCAAACCCCACTGGCATTCTTCCATCGAAATCATTATGCCGGAGGAAAACCACTACACCGTCAAAATCAATAATCAGGAATACATCATTCATCCGGGAGAAATTTTCATTATCCCTCCCCGTGAGCTGCACGAACTGGTTGCACCTCCGGAAGGAATACGTTTCATTTATCTTTTTAATATGACAGCTCTGGCACAGCTTAAGGGATATGCCTCCATACAATCCATGCTGGCACTGCCGATGCATATCACAAAGGATACCCATCCTCTCGTTTATAACGACATCCGGCAGACACTTCTAGAAATGTGTCGGGAATACATGTCTGAAAATCCCTATAGCGAACTGACCATTTTTTCGCTATTAATAAATATGTTGATTTCTTTATACGAAAATCACATCAAGACTGCCGATATGTTCCAAAATGTTAATGTGAACAAGCACCAGGAATACGTATCCAAGTTCGGCAATCTGCTGGAATATATTGATACCCACTACACCGATGACTTAACTCTGGAGGATATGGCAGACATCATCGGCTTTTCCAAGTATCATTTTTCCAGACTGTTTAAGCAATACACTAATTTTACATTCTGCGATTATTTGAAGCACCGCCGTATCCAGGCGGCAGAAATGCTTTTGGAGCAGCCGGAATATTCCATTACGGAAGTGGCATTGCAGGCCGGCTTTCCAAGCATCTCCACCTTTAACCGAATTTTCAAGGAATACAAAAACTGCACGCCGACGGAATTCCGCAACATGAAGTCCATGCGCCGGCACCACTAGAATATCAACCGGAGGAAAAATTAATGAACGAAAACAAATTGTATGCCCTTCACATGGGTAAGGCAAAATGCGCCGTAGATTTAGGAGATGGTTCCGAACGTGGCGAGTATGTCAATCAGGATTACATCTTACATACCCTGGGCAGACCTCACAGAAGCATTTCCCTGATGTACTGCTACTATCCGTTGGATGAAGGATGGCCGGGCAGAGCCAGCGTGGTTCACGCCAACCCTAATGTATCCTTCGCCTGGGACTACCCGTACGACGATTATTTTACATACAAGGGTGGCTTAAATGGCAACACCGAAGATGAACCATTCAACTACATGCGTGAGATCCGTCAGCATGGTCAGGATGTCACTCTCACCATGACCATTGATCCGCATGTTTCCGACGAGCACCTGATTGCCATTGCAAAGGATTTAAAACCCTTCGGACGCATGATGCTCCGCATCAACCACGAATGTACCGGCGACTGGTTCAGTTTCACCAAGCGCAGCACCTATAAGGAAATCGGTGAATTTTACTGCCGCGCCCACCGTATCATCAAGGAATATGCACCAAACGTGCAGACCATTCTTTGTACCGGCGGTGTAGAAGAAGGTAAGAATACCATTGAAAAAGAAGATTGTTTTGCAGATGCAGTCCGTTGCACCGACATGTGGTCCATCGACAAATATTTTGCCCTTCACTGGGGCTGGCCATACGACGTGGCAGAGCGTGGCGGAAGTTCCCACAGCCGCGGCAACATCGGCGAAATTTACGATTACACAAAAAAGGCTTATGACCGCTTCTCCGAGCTTTGCGGCGGTGCCAAAAAGCCTATGATGATGAGCGAATTAAATGCTGACGGCGACGTTACCGGCCCTTACGAGCAGGCCGCCATGGTTAAGGAATTCTGCGACCGTTTAAAGAAGGACAATGCCACCTGGTTCACCAGTTTCTCCATGTACCAGTTCCGTGACAGAGGTCGTCTCGGTCTGGAAATCGAAGACCCTAACAACCCTGACGTAGGTATTGCACAGCCAATCATGGATACCTACAAAGAAATCATCCACGACGAGTATTTCCTTCCGGAAATGACCATCGGCGAAGAAGTAAAGCTTCCTCTCACCCTCCGTTGGGGCGGTGCAGAAGACGCCGAAGGTATTGCCATCCCGCTACACTTTGACGGCAACCCTCATTTCTGTGAAGCAGTTTTTGAGGACGATTCCAACTTAATGCTTGAAATCAACGGCACCTGGTTCTACAAATCTCCAAAGGCAAAGACCATCGACATGATGAGTGCGTTCTTCAAGAAGCCTCTCACCGGTCCATGCGACTTGACCTTAAAGATTTTTGCACCACCTGCCACCGGCGAAAATGACATCAGCACCGAAGACGGACTGTACAACAGCTACACCACCATCGAAAAGCTGCCAAAAATCCGCCTGAGATTCGAGCCTGTGGAATTAGCAAAGTAAAATACAAAAAGGATATCTCTTTCGAACCCGCTCCTCGCTAACGGTTCGTGCAGAGATACCCTTTTTCTTACGTAATGGCTGTTTTTCGTCCGGTTACCATAACTCGGTGTCGGCAGGCTAAATAATTGTTCCT
>JAZQJL010000011.1:0-9200 GCA_045541595.1 Lachnospiraceae bacterium
CTAATATGGCAGTGTTCTTTGCATTGCTGAAACCTGGCGATACCGTACTTGGTATGAATCTTGCACATGGCGGTCACCTTTCCCACGGAAGCCCAGTTAACTTCTCCGGTTCTTATTTTAATATTGTGCCTTACGGTGTTAACGATGACGGTTTCATCGATTACGATGAAGTTCTCCGCATCGCCAAGGAAGCTAAGCCAAAGATGATTATTGCAGGTGCCAGCGCATATGCAAGAACCATCGATTTTGCGCGTTTCCGTGAAATTGCTGATGAAGTTGGCGCATTCCTTATGGTAGATATGGCTCACATTGCAGGTCTGGTTGCCGGTGGTTCCCATCCGTCTCCATTCCCACATGCACATGTGGTAACCTCTACAACCCACAAGACATTACGCGGACCAAGAGGCGGTCTGATTCTCTCCTCTGCAGAATTTGCAGAAGAGCATAAGTTAAACAAGTGTGTATTCCCTGGCATTCAGGGCGGTCCGCTTATGCACGTTATCGCTGCCAAGGCAGTGTGCTTTAAGGAAGCTCTCCAGCCGGAGTTCAAGGCTTACGCACAGAATATTGTAAAGAATGCGGCAGCATTGGCAGATGGTCTTACCAAGCGCGGTTTCAACCTTGTTTCCGGCGGTACAGACAATCACTTAATGCTGGTTGATTTACAGAGCATGGGTGTTACCGGTAAGGAAACTGAAAAGTTACTGGATGCGGTTAACATTACATGTAATAAGAATGCCATTCCAAACGATCCTACTTCTCCATTCGTAACCAGCGGTATCCGTCTTGGTACAGCAGCGGTTACTACCCGAGGCTTCGAAGCAGCAGATATGGATGTGGTTGCTGAAGCAATCTATCTTGCGGTTTCCAAGAAGGAAGCGGCAGCAGAAGAAGTTAAGGCTCTGGTAAAGACTTTAACTGATAAGCACCCTCTCTACTAATCGAAATGACTTTATGGCCCCTGCCTGACGGCAGGGGCTTTCTTTTTGAATCTTTTCGCAATATTTTCTCTTTCAGACTCAGCCACTTTCCACGGAGGCTTGCCGTACCGGATTTTGCGGCGAAAACTATGTCTGCTTATTGGTGTTTTGCAAAAACTCAGTGGCGGCAGGGAAAATTGTTTGTTTTGATTTGATTTGGACAAAATGTCCAATGGACATACTTTCAAAAAGGCGCATAGGTGCTCTTAGACAAGCAAGCTTGTCCAGAGGCACCTGATACACCTTTTTAAAAAAGTGCTGCGCACTTTTTGTCCAAACCAAATGCCGTACACAGTTTTTCTTCTGCAGCCACTTCAAACAGTTTGCCAAAACACCAATAAGCAAACATATTACCGCAAATGTTCCGGTACGGAGCCTGCCGAGAAAGTGCTGAACGTCGTGAAAGAGAAAATGCTGCGAAAAGGAGAATGCACTAAAATACAAATTATTGAAAAAGCAGATACAGGAAAGCAGAAAAAGTCGGGTGGGATATACGAGGTTGTGTTACAATAGGGGTATCGTTAACGAGAAAAGCTTTAAAGCAAATGCAACGGGAGGAAGTGCCATGAACTGGATGGAAAATCTGCAAAGTGCAATCGCCTACATAGAGGAAAATCTGACGGAGGAAATTAAAGTGCGGGATGTGGCGGAACGGGCCTATGTTTCGGAGTTTCATTTTCAGCGTATTTTTTCTGCCATATGCGGTATCAGTGTGGGAGAATATATACGTAATCGCAGAATGACTCTGTCGGCAAAAGAACTGGCTGCAAAGGACGCTAAGGTTATTGATGTGGCAGTAAAATATGGGTATGATTCCCCGGACAGCTTTGCCAGAGCCTTTCAAAAGTTTCATGGAATTACTCCTTCGCAGGCAAAGGAAAAAGGGGCAAAATTAAAAGACTATGCCCCGGTTCGTATTAGTATATCACTGGAGGGTGGAACAATGATGGAATACAGGATTGTAGAAAAAGCAGCATTTACGGTAATGGGCAGAAAGCGCCAATTTGATAATGAAACCTCGTATCAGGAGATTCCGGAGTATTGGACAGAGCATTTTAGCGATGGCGGCGGAGAAATTGTTTGCGGCATGTTCGGACTTTGTATTGATTCTGACGGAAGATATTTTGATTATTTGATTGCAGACTTATACCAGCCGTGGAAGGAAGTTCCGGAAGGATATGAAACAAGAAGTTTGCCGGCCGGTACCTGGGCAGTGTTTCCGTGCAAAATGAGAACACTGCAGGATACCAATACAAAGATGTGGAAAGAATGGCTTCCAAACTGTAAGGAATATAAATTGAGCGGTAACTATAACATTGAAATGTATGGACCTCCATGTAAGGAAGATATGGGGGAAAGCTACGTGGAGTTGTGGCTGCCCATTGAAAAAATAGAAGAAAAATAAATGAAATTGCCATTTTGCCCCGTAGGAGTTACAATAGTCTTAATGAAAGGGGATGTTTGCTATGACAAAGAAAAAATTACTGATTAGTGCGATAACTAAATTTGCGGCAGGCCTTGTCCTTATGGGACTATTATTATTTCTTCCTGCCGGTACCTGGAATTATCCCAATGCCTGGCTGTTTCTCGGACTGCTTTTTGTACCGATGCTGATATTGGGCGTTGTATTGTTTGTTAAGGCACCGGAACTTTTGGAAAAACGTCTGCAAAGCAAGGAAAAGGAATCAACCCAAAAGGGAGTCGTGGCAATTTCAGGGCTGATGTTTATCGGTTCCTTTGTGCTGGCAGGTCTTGATTTCCGCTTTGGCTGGACCAATGTGCCGATGTGGGTGGTGATAGTTTCTGCGGTGCTTTTGCTGGCATCCTATGGAATGTATGGCGAAGTGATGCGGGAGAATGCGTATCTTTCAAGAACGGTGGAGGTACAGGAGAATCAGAAGGTGATAGATACCGGCTTATACGGTGTCATCCGTCATCCGATGTACACGGCAACCATAGTTTTGTTTTTGGCGATGCCGGTGGTGCTTGGATCCTGGATTGCCTTTGCAGTAATGCTTATGTATCCGGTTGCCATTGCGGTGCGTATCGGAAATGAAGAAAAGGTGCTGGAGGCAGGCTTATCCGGATACACAGACTATAAGAAAAAAGTAAAATACAGACTGATTCCTTTTGTCTGGTAAGGAATTGCGCAAAAACAATTCTAATTAAAAACGAGATTGAAGAGGCGTCCTGTTCTGTGCTATGATAAAAGAAAAATTAGAAAGGTTGGAATTTGTTTATATGAAGAAAGCGAGACCTATTGTTCGATAGCGATGGCTATTGCAAAAAAACAGAATATGTAATAGCCATTGCGTCCTAAACAGTTTTAGGAGGAAGCATATGAGCTATACGAAAGCAGAGGATGTTTTGCCAAAACACCTTGTGGAAGAAATTCAACGGTATGTTGACGGAAAGCTTTTATACATTCCACGGAAGAATGAAAATTCTCTTTCCTGGGGAGAAAAAAGCGGCACAAGAGAAAAGCTGGCCAAACGGAATCAATCCATTGTCAGCCGCTACTATTCCGGCGAGACATTGGAACATTTGAGCAAAGCGTATTATCTCTCGGAAAAAAGAATTCAGGGGATAGTACGGGAATATGAATCCTCACAAAAAGAAAAAGGAGAGGATTCAAACAATGAATAGAGAAAACAAACGGAAGCAGTATGAAAAAGGGTATTATAAGACCCATGCCTGTAACGAAACCTTCACCTGCAAAAATTGCGGAAGAACGGTTGTGCCGGAGGGGGCAGGAAGTGACCACAGGAATCACTGTCCCAACTGCCTTTACAGTCTGCATGTGGATGTGGAACCGGGAGACCGGGAATCAGACTGCGGCGGTCATATGGAACCGGTGTCGGTATGGGTTCGGAACAAAGGCGAATGGGCCATCATCCACCGGTGTAAAATGTGCGGAAGCTTCAGCTCCAACCGGGTGGCTGCGGATGATAATCCCATAAAGCTTATGTCCATTGCCATGAAACCCATTGGCCATCCGCCGTTCCCTATAGAGAGACTGGAAGAAATGCAAAGAATGATGGGCGGAGAAGGAAGCTTGGGATAATATCAGTCAGAAAAAATGTCCAGAAAAGAGTTTATCGGTCCCCAAAGGACTGGTAAACTCTTTCTATTTTATAGGAAAGTACTTTGTAGGATGCCATCGGACTTGACAGATAATAAAACAGGGATTATTATATAAATGCGTTTATATAAATTGATTTGTATAATAAAAAGAGGTGTGCTATGGCAAGAAAAACACAGATATCAAGGGAAATCATTTTGGAAGCGGCTTTTCAGCTACTGCTCCGGGAAGGGTATGCTGCACTTAACATAACTTCACTTGCAAAGGAGATTGGCTGTTCCACTCAGCCAATTGCCTGGCATTTTGGCAATATGGATGGTCTTAGGACAGAGCTTTTAGACTACTGCGTGCGGTTTTTAGGAAGAATCTTTTGCGGAATAAAGAGTGAGCATGTGGTAGAGCAATTGGAAGATATATCATTCGGCTATGTGACGCTGGCCTTTGATTATCCCAATTTGTACAGATATTTCTACATGAGTGATATGGATGGAAGAAAAATGAACGAACTGGCAAAATCTCTGCGGGCAGATAATTATGAGAAAGCGGTCCGAATGCTTCAGCAGGAGTATGGTGTTTCTGAGAAAGCGGCATTGCAGCATATGATCAATCTGCAGATGTATGTTCATGGCATTGCTTCTTTTATGGTTACACAGGGAGGCTTTTCCTCTAAAGAGGAAGTGATGGAGATGATTCATAGAGCTAACGAAGCATTTTTATTGCAACTCAAATTGCAGATCCGGAGTAATATATGAGGAAAAGGTGAATGTAAATTGACATAGGAAGGCAAGTGGTATATAATAAAACATATGTTACATAACACTTGTTTTGATGAGGGAGTTATTATGCCGCCAAAAAAGAAATTTACAAAAGAGGAAATTCTTCGGGCCGCTCTTGAAATGGCCAGGGAAAACGGAATAGAGTCTGTCGTTGCCAGAGAACTTGGCAAAAAACTGGGGACTTCTTCTTCTCCGATTTTTACCGCGTTTAAAAGCATGGAAGAAGTGCAGCAGGAGGTTCGGGCACTGGCACTAAAGGAGTTCGAAAGCTATGTCAGTGATGCACTTAATTTCACGCCGGCATTTAAATATGTGGGCATGAAAATGATTGAGTTTGCCATGAAAGAACCAAAACTGTTCCGGCTGATTTACATGCAGGAGCGTGAAGTAAGCCGGTCTTATGAAGAAATGGTTGTAGACCTTGGAGATACAGTGGAGGTCTGCATTCAAATTATGCAAAGAGACTATGGATTAAATCAAAAAGATGCAGCAATGCTGTTTAAAATGACGTGGCTGCATACCTTCAGCATTTGTGCTTTGGTGGCAAATAAGGTGTGCCGCTTTTCTATGGAGGAAATATCGGAAATTTTAAGTGTAAGTTTTCAGGGAACGTTGATGCTGATAAAATCGGGAACGTTTCATACAATACCGGTAAATAAGCAGGAGAGACCATAGGGGTTCAGAAGAAAGTTTGCGCTGCATTTTTATTTAGGGAAGAACAATTATGGAGAATACAGCAGAAGATATCATAAAAATTTTAAATGATCAATACGGGTTTGCTGTCACGGAAGTTAATAAATCTTCTGTGGGAGCCGGGTCTGATACGTGGTTTGTTGTTTGTGAAGACGGAAAGTACGTGGTGAAGTTTCCAAGCAAAAGCGACATTAACAATCCGGAGTTAGAACCGAAGCTCTGTGAATACTTGCTCGGGCAAGGAATTCCGGTATGCCGGTTTGTAAAGAACAGAGACGGTAGCCTTTTGTCAGCGGACGGAGAAGGAAGAGTCTTTCACGTACAGAAGTTTATCGAAGGAATTATGTATGACTGGCATGAGGCGCCGGACTGGCTGCTTTTGGAGTCGGCGGCAATGCTGGGAAAATTTCATGCAGCATTAAAGAATTACAGCGGTCTTCCCAACGGTATCGGTGAAGGTTTTTTTCAGTTTATGACGCCGCAGAGAGCACTGCACTCTTACAGGAAGTCGTTGGAGATTGCGCAAACAGAAAATAATGCGGAGGTTGCGGCTGATTTACAGTACCGCATGGAACTGATGCGGCGTTTTCCGAACTACAACTTTGACTTAAAACGAATGACTTGCCAAAGCACCCATGGTGACTATTTTATCAGTCAGCTGCTTTGCGGAGACAAAAAAATCAATGCAGTTATTGACTGGACGACCGCCTGTGTGCATCCTGTGGTATGGGAAATTGTGCGCTCCTATGTGTATGCGGCACCTTCCTGTAAAGAAGGGCAAATTGATATGGATGAGTTTGTACGGTATGTGGAGGAGTATTGCAGGTATGCCGTACTTACAGAGTATGATTTACTGAATATGATTCCGTTGTTTTACTATCAGATTGCGGTGTGTGATTATTACGGGCAGTATTATGAGTCCGATGCGGCAAACCGCCACATATATTTACAACAGGCAAAGTTTTCAACAAAGCTGCTCCGCTGGTTTGAAAAGTACGGAGACGTGTTGACAACAAAACTTGTACGGAACCTGGTTTTCAATAAAAGAAAGGACAAATGATGAAGGTTTTAGTACTAATGGGAAGTCCGAGACTTCACGGAAATACAGCAGAGCTTTGCAAGCCCTTTATGGAAGAACTAAAGGAGAACCAGGTAACAGTAAAATACATGGAACTGGAAAAGAAAACTATCCTGCCATGCAAGGAATGTTATATCTGCCAGGAGGTGGAAGGAGAGTATGGTTGTGCCCAAAAGGACGATATGCCGGCCATTGCAGAAGAAATGCTTTGGGCTGACTGCATCATTTTGGCAACACCGATTTTTGCCTGGTACTGTACTGCCAAGATGAAGGCCATTTTGGACCGCCATTACGGCTTTAATAAGTATTACGGAAACGCAAAAGGCTGCCTGTGGGAAGATAAAAAGGTTGGTATTATAGCAACCCACGGCTATGACGGTGCCTATGCCACAGACCCGTTCGAAATGGGAGTAAAACGGCTATGTAAGCATTCCAACTTAGAGTACATTGGCATGTATTCTGTGCAGGACAATGAAAATCTGGCATCCTTCCAAACGGCAGAGGCTGTGAATGGTGCGAAGGCATTTGCAAGAAACGTAGTGGAACAACTGCGATAATAACGTAAGATTGGACAGGAGGTGTCCGTTATGAAGAAACATTTATGGAAAGCATTGATTGTTATTGGCATTATTCCCTTGATGCTGCCGGTTCTTTTAGGTGCATACCATATGCTGATTGAATCCTGGGCTATGGGAGACTGGCTGATTTTGTATTCCTATGTTTATTGGCCGACCTATGTGCTGGGAATTCTACTAATAGCGGCAGGAATAGTGCTTAGAAAAAGGGATAAGAAAAGTGTTAGAATATAGAAAAATGAATTTAAACGAAGCAGACCGCATTGCGGAAATTGATGCCACCCACTTTATCAAAAATGTGTGGCGCATTAATGAAGCAAGCGGTGAATACGGTCTGGTGGAAATCAACTGGACCGATACAGAACTGCCAAACGGCTTTGGATGGCATTTAAACCGTTTGAAGGAAACCATAAAGAGTGGTGGTACGGTTTTTGGATGTTTTGATGAGGGTAAGTTGGTTGGCTATGGAACCATAGATAAAGAAATCTTCGGAAAACAGGAAAAATATGCTTTGTTGGACCAGCTCTTTGTATCTCAGAATCAGCGTGGTAAGGGTATAGGAAAAGCATTGTTTGCCTTGTGTGCAAAGCAGGCAGCGGTATATGGTGCAGAGAAGCTTTTTCTGTGTGCAGGTTCTTCGGAAAATACGATGGCCTTTTATAAAAAGCTTGGATGTGTGCCTGCTATAGAGAAAAATGACAAATTATATGAAGAAGATCCAAGGGATATTCAGTTAGAATTCTGTTTGAAAGGATAGGGCTGATATGAGCTTTATTTCGTATAGTCTGAAGTTTTATGAAAAAGAATTAGAACAACTGGAAAACGCAACTGCGACAGAAAAAAACATTTATAAAGCAAAGCAATTGTTAAAAATGTTGGACGATTTGCTGGATGAAGGTTATACGGAGCTGAACGAGGCTTTAGAGGAAAGATGCCGGGGCGTGTCACGACTTAAGAAGTATTTGCAGGAAAAGGGAGCGGAACCTTTTGCAATTGCTAAAGGAGACATTACAGCGGGTGAGTTAGAATATCGTCAGGACTCCTTGGAATTGGTGCAGGTACTGGATGAAGCCATGAAACAGGCAAACGGTGTCACCACAAGCAGTAAGGAACCGTTTTTACGGGAGTTAATCCGGTTTTGTGAATGGATTGGCTATGAGGAAGATACGGCATATATTTTTCTGCTTCGGGACACGCTGCTACCGTATGTGTATTATCGTGCAAGGAACAGAAAGGAATTTTACCCGTGGCTCCTGGGACGCAAAACGCTGGAACATCTGACAGGAAAACGTTATGTAGATGATGAAGTCCGGGCGGCTGTTATCAGGGCCCTGGAGGAAGAACAGTGCAGTGATTTTCGTGAATTTTGTAATGCGGTTTTACCTGATATCAAGACAACCCTGAAAAAATATCCGGAATTGGAACAGTGTTTGAAATCCATGCTGGGAGAAATAAAAGAGAGGCGGATTATCGTAGTGGAATCCGGTTGCTCCGGGACCTTTCCGATGCTTTTAAAGAGCATTGATACCCGGGTGGATGTGCGGATGTATACGACATATCCGTATCTGGCAGAAGCCTATGGCAACAGGGTGTTTACACGAAAGTACGAAGAGAACCGTTTGTTTGAAACCTTTGCTTCCCAAGATTTATACCTTCAGTTTTCTGACTTGCGGGGCGGACGGTTTTTTGTGAAGAAATGTGAGAATGCCAAGGTAGAGAAGCAGGCATTGGCTGAAATAAGAGCAATGCTATAGTGGCTTGTGGAAAGAATGGGAGGAAATGTGTATGAATAACTCTATTTGCGGAGCAAATTGCGCGGAATGCATGCAAAAGGCTGCTTGTAAGGGATGTACCGAAACCAAAGGCTGTCCTTTTGGAAAGCAGTGCTTTATTGCAGAGTAGTGTTATGGTTGGCGGAAAAGAAAAGTATCAGGAATTTAAGCAACAGTTGATTTCAGAATTTAATGAATTACATATTTCGGGAATGCCGGAAGTAAAGGAGCTATATGCTTTAAA
>JAZQJL010000012.1:0-4321 GCA_045541595.1 Lachnospiraceae bacterium
TAATGATTTCGGCCACCAGGTCGGAGAGATGCATGTTCAGCCGGCTGCACATGCGATTTAAATTCAGCGGATAGTATTTTTTGATACGGTCGTTGGCCACGTGGTATTTTGGTTCTACCGCAAATTCATTGGAGATGAACGGGGAAACCACCAGGCGGGATTCCTTTTCGCTGGCAAAGGACGGATGCTTGAAGGCAGCGGACTGGATCCAGGCCTCGATCATCAGTGTCTGCAGCTTTGGAAGATTCTCTGCAATGTCAGGGGAGCTGGTAAACTGGCGGTAAAAATCTTCCACCAGGCGATGCTCGCCCATGTCTTCCTGATAGTACACTTCCTGCAGGGATACTGCACCACCGGTCATTTTTTCCATCATATCTTCGTGGAAAGCGATACACACGCCCTGGCCGTAGTGACCGTAACGCTCCCACTGGGAGGCATCGTCACGGAATTTGGAGAAGCAGGCAGCGTAGGCGGAGTAGTAGAATTCCTTCTCCATTTCTGCCCGGAAGAAGGCTTCTGCTTCGCGGATTTTTGCGCTTTCTCCGGTGGATTTCAGGCGCTCAATGACAGCCTTACAGATACCGTTCATGAACAGGCGCATTTCGGAAGCATCGTTCATATTTAAAATGTTATTCAGCCGCAGCTCGGCGCAGCGGATAATGCCGTCAAAGGCGGTAAAGTCAGTATAATGATATAACATGGGATTCCTCACTTTCCGTCAAAATACATAAGTATATTAGACTATTTCCACAAATCAGAGATAAAATACATCAGAGCCGCCCAGGTGAAGACAGAATAGAAAATTCCGTTTTTGTCCCGGCCGTTTTGCAGGAGTTTGGCTGCATCTTCTTTGGTGAGAAGCTCGAAGCCGTTGAAACATTCGCTGCCTACGGCGCCGGTCTGGGTAAGGGAATGCAGATCTTCTACGTGAAGTACGGCACATACCAGGGCGTTGCTTTCGTCCGTCATGCCCGGGGTGGAGAATAGCAGCGGATTGATGGTGAATAACTTGTCATTGCTGCTTAAAACCAGCCCGGTTTCTTCCTCAATTTCTCGCTTTGCGGTGGCAAGAAGGGGCTCGGCGCAAGCGGCATCCTCAGGGTCCAACAGACCGGCCGGAGGACTTAAGAGAAACTGCCCGGTAGGGTAGCGGTATTCATAGTCCAAGAGAAGCTTTGGTTCCTCGCCGGGAACGCATAAAATAACGACACAGGTAACCGCGTCCGGCAGGGCGGTTTTAAATTCTTCGTCAGGTTTTATTGCCATCAGATTCTCAAGAGGACGTCTGGTGGCGTCAAAATAATGTTTTCCTTCTTCATATTGAAGGTCGAAAACCCGGATGAACTTTGATTCAAACAAGGATTTGACCTGTTCTTTTTTAATTTGCGGTTTCATAATACACCCCTTTACAAATGGTTTTGCAAATAGCCTGTCTTCTTTTATGATAGCTCATTCCCGGCAGAAAATCAATGCACTGTTTTGTTCAGATAACAATTGAAAATCAGGTGTGGTTGGACTATACTGTAACTAAAGGGTTTGATTTCATATAAGAGGTTTGGAGGTATACCGTGATTACATTAAAATTCGACAAATTATATAACAGAGACCGGGTGGCGGAGCCTTGTTTCGTGTCCGTTCCTTTTGCAAAGGGTGCGTTGCGGCAGACAGACGGGGTGTGTCTTTTACAAAACAAAAAGGCACTGCCGATGCAGAAAAGAGTTTTGTCCCGTTACCCCGACGGTTCCGTGCGTTACCTGTTTCTGCGCTTTTTAGCGGACATTCCGGCGAACAAGGGAACAACGGTGGAGCTTGATATAAAAAACGATTCTGAGCCGTTCTGTGCGCCTACAGGGGCATCGGAAGAAGAACTTCTTCATAAAACGATGGAATTTTGTAAATCCTATGTGCAGGAGCAGCTGTCCGGCGGAGTACTGTCTGACGGAGAACAAATCCGCTGCATGCAGTACGGTGACTGGCAGATAGCGGAGGCAGGGTCGGTATGCGTTGTTTTATCCAACCGGGGCACCTTGGGAGAAGGACTTCTTTGCGAAACCCGGGTTACGGCATACGCAGGAAAACGCCGGTATGATGTTGAAATCCGGCTGATGAATGCCACCAAAGAAGCGTTGCCGGTAACAAGATGGGAATACACCATAAAGCAGCAAACGACATCCGGAGCAGTCCGCACCTGTGTGGCCGACTCCAACTACAAAACCGATTTTCTCGTGAGCGAGGAAGGAGAACTGCTGACCAAGGCCATTACGGCGGACTTCCTCATGAATCAAAGCAATGAGCATTCCGCAGAAACCTTCCACGGTACGTTTTTTGCGGATGTCACAACAAAGGAAGGCGGTGTCTGCGCCACGGTGTTCCAGGCGCATCAAAACTTCCCGAAGGCCCTGCAGGCAGAAAAGGATGGCATCGTCATCGGGCTGGTACCCCGGGGCAGTGAACCGGTGACATTACAGCCGGGCATGGCCATCAAGCAGCGGTTTCAGCTGTATTTTCATGAAGCTGGGGAGGACCTGCAGGACATCAATCATCAAAGCACCATGTATCAGATGCCGGATGTGCCGGTGCTCTCTTCTGAAGTTTACGAGGCTTCCGGACTGTATCCGGACATCTTCCTGGAGAAAAAGTTTAAGAATTCCAACGTGGAGTGTGCGCTGTCGCTTTCTGCAGACGTGCATACCAGAAGTTACGGCATGCTTTGCTGGGGAGATGCGCCGGACCCGAACTACACGGCCCAGGGCCGCGGGCAGGGCAATCTGGTGTGGACCAACAACGAATATGATTTTCCACATGCCTGCATGTTAGAGTATGCCCGCAGCGGCAGCCGCAGATGCATGGATTACTGCATTGTTTCCGGTACCCACCAGCGGGATGTGGACATTTGCCATTACAGCACCGACCCGCTATTGCAGGGCGGGCAGTGGGAGCACACCAGAGGCCATTGTGTGGACGGAAAAATTGTGTGCAGTCATCAGTGGGTAGAAGGTATTCTGGATTGCTATCATCTCACCGGAGATGAGCGGTTTTTAGAGGCGGCCATCGGCATTGGCGAAAATGTGCTGCGACTGCTGGAAACGCCGTCGTATAAAAAAACGGGAGGCTTAAGCGCAAGGGAAACCGGATGGGCACTGCGCAGCCTGACGGCATTGTATAAAGAGACGTTTGATGAAAAGTGGACCATAAAATGCGGCTGGATTGTGGAGCAGTTTAAAGAGTGGGGCGAAGCCTGCGGCGGCTGGCTGGCGCCGTACACCGACAACACCTCCATCCGGGTGCCGTTCATGATTTCCGTTGCCATCGGCAGTCTGATGCGCTATTACAGGGAGTTTCCGCGGGAGGATATCCGGGAGATGATTGTAAAGGCCGCCGATGACATGATAGAACATTGCTATATGGACAATGGTTATTTCTTTTACAAGGAGCTGCCGACCTTAAGCCGTATCGGGACAAATCCGCTGGTGCTGGAGGCAATGACCATAGCCTATGAGCTGACCGGAGATAAAAAGTATCTGGAATGCGGAAAGAAGACCTTCTACAGTGCGGTGGATGGTTCCTTCGGGCTGGGATTCGGTGCCCAAAAGCGCATCGCGGAAGATGCGGTGCTGATGGGCTCCACAGCCACAAAGCGGTTTGCACAGATGTATGTTCCTGTCGTTACGTATTACAAAGCGGCAGCAGAGGCGGGAATTCTAAAATAGTAAGGAGGTAAGAGGGAAGATGTCAATGCAGAACCGGGAATATATTGCCATTGATTTAAAGTCCTTCTATGCCTCTGTGGAGTGTCGGGAGCGGGGCTTTGATCCCATGAACACCAATCTGGTGGTGGCAGATGCCTCCCGCACGGAAAAAACCATTTGTCTGGCGGTTACCCCATCCCTGAAGTCCTATGGAATTCCGGGCCGGGCCCGCCTGTTTGAAGTGGTGCAAAAGCTGCAGGAAGTGAATGCAGAGCGTCGTTTAAAGGCGCCGGACCGTCAGTTTGTGGGCTCATCGTTCTTTGCCGATGAGCTGAAACAGCATGCGGCACTGGAGGTGTCCTATATTGCAGCTCCGCCCCGCATGGCCCTGTATATGGACTACAGCACCCGGATTTATGATATTTACTTAAAATACGTGGCGCCGGAGGATATCCACGTGTATTCCATCGATGAAGTGTTTATGGATGTGACACAGTATCTGGGTATTTATAAAATGACGGCAAAGGAGCTGGCGTCCAAAATCATCCGGCAAATCGAGCAGGAAACCGGAATCACCGCCACCGCCGGTATCGGCACCAACCTGTATTTGTGCAAGGTGGCGCTGGACATTG
>JAZQJL010000013.1:0-6802 GCA_045541595.1 Lachnospiraceae bacterium
CCCTGCACAAATTTATCCGAACAAAACGCTGGAGAAACGCCGGTCCTTAGTGAGGTCTTGCGACGATAGTCGCACGAACTTAGTACCGTTGCGTTTCGATGCTAGCGAAAGCGGGTTTTGGAAGGATAAATTTGTGCAGGGGCTTATTTTTAAAAATATAAGAGAACTTATTCTTTCTCCGGTTTTTCTACTTCTACAATCGCTGTCTTTCTCATTGGAATACGGCAATTCTTGTTGTTACCAAACTCAACGATGATAACGTTTTCATCTACATTGTCGATGACTACGCCGTAAAAACCACTGGTTGTTAAAATGCTGTCGCCGATTTCAATGGAGCTGACCAGTTCATCCTGCTTCTTCTGCTGCTTTTTCTGCGGACGGTAAATCATGAAATAAATCATTAAACCGAAAAATGCAACATAGAACAAAATGAGACCCCAGCCGCCACCGGCGTTGCCTGCAGCACCTGCACTACCTGTTGCTTCTAATAAAGTTGGAAATAAATTCATTGTTTTATCCTCTTTTCTTTTTTATTTGTCGCCTTCTTCAAAGCCAGCCAGCTTTGCCTTTTTATATTCTGCAAAGCGCTGCTGCTCAATAGCCTCTCTGATTTCCTCCATTATCTTGTTATAGAAGTAGAGGTTGTGGGTTACCAAAAGACGTAAACCCAGCATTTCCTTTGCCTTCAGCAGATGACGGATATACGCTCTGCTGTAGTGTTTACAGGTTGGACACTGACATCCTTCATCCAGTGGCCTGTCATCCAACTCATATTTGGCATTTAATAATGTCATTTTGCCGTGATTGGTATAGGCATTACCGTGACGGCCGTTCCGGGCCGGATATACGCAGTCAAAGAAATCCACACCACGCTCTACCGCCTCTAAAATATTGGCCGGAGTACCAACACCCATTAAGTAGGTTGGCTTGTCTACCGGAAGATACGGTACAGTTTTTTCGATTACTTCGTACATGGCATCGTGGGATTCGCCTACAGCCAAACCGCCCAGTGCATAACCGTCCAGATTTAACTCTGTAATTTGTTTTGCATGCTCAATACGGATGTCATGAAAAACACCACCCTGATTGATACCAAACAGCATCTGCTGCTTGTTAATAGTATCCTCCAACGAGTTTAAGCGGTCCATTTCTGCCTTACAACGATGCAGCCAACGTGTGGTTCTTGCCACAGAGTCTTCCATGTACTTGCGGGCTGCCGTAGAAGGCGGACACTCATCAAACGCCATGGCAATGGTGGAAGCCAGATTGGACTGGATCTGCATACTTTCTTCCGGACCCATAAAGATTCGTCTTCCGTCTACGTGGGACTGGAAGGTAACGCCCTCTTCTTTAATTTTTCTAAGTCCTGCCAGAGAAAATACCTGAAATCCGCCGGAGTCTGTGAGAATCGGCTTGTCCCAGTTCATAAACTTATGAAGACCGCCCAGCTGCTTTACAACTTTATCTCCCGGTCTGACATGAAGGTGGTAGGTGTTGGACAATTCTACCTGTGTGCCGATTTCCTGTAAATCCATAGTGGAGACTGCACCCTTGATGGCCGCTGCCGTACCAACATTCATAAATACCGGTGTTTGAATGGTGCCATGCACCGTGGTCACTTCACCACGCTTTGCATTTCCATCTTTACAAATCAAACGATACATGAACCAAGTTCCTTTCTTTTGGTATTGTTTGCATCTATTTAAGTATACCTATATCTTGCCCCAATTTCAACTAATTTTTCTATAAACTTTCTTGTGATGTAAAAAAGAGTTTCGCCGACGCGAAACTCTCTCTTATTGTGTTACTGTTTACGCAACTGCGTACTTCTCCAGCAGCTGATCAAACTCACTATTACTTCCCTGACTGAAAATCATGACCGGATAAGTCAGCAGACTTAAAACTCCTAAAAAGGATTTTGCATCTACGATTACCTTGTTGAATCTCATGTCAATGTCGAAGTCACATTCCGATGCAGCAGTAACGAACTCCTGTGCCTCTTCCGGTGCGGTGAGCTTAATTAACTTCTTTGCTTCCATTTGTTGACTCTCCATTCCTATAAAAAATGTCCCATCATTATATAGCGTCCTGGCGACACCCTAGCGACTTTCGATTTTTCGTGATTTTTCGACTAAATCGCTTATAGCATGTTATACCACGCGGACAAAATTTCGTCAACTAAATTTTACTAATATTATTATTAAATTCTTTTCATAGGTTTTCCGTTACACATGTTTTATTTTAACGGAGCCGTTACCGTTACCGCCAGAGCACCGGCACCGATATGGCAGGATACGCTTAAGGAAAGAGGGTCCACCATCTCTATGTTGGCTTGTGGAAAAGCAGCCTTCACTTCTTCCACCCATTCCTCCACCTCCGGTGTTTTCGCACCGCTGTAAGCCACGGCAAAGTGCATTTTCTCCATCGGGATTGCAGAAAATCTTCCTTCTAAATCCTTACGGATTGCTTCAATCATGGTTTTTCTGCCCTGGGCACGGCCTCTTACCTTGGCATAGGCATCCAGCTTATCTCCCTGAATCTGCAACACCGGCTTGATGTTTAAAACCGTACCGATTGCGGCGGCTGCAGGTGTTATTCTTCCGCCCTTCTTTAAGTATTTCAGGGTTTCCACGGTAATGTAAATACTGGATTCCATTTTTTGCGCTTCCAAGATGCGCTTAATTTCTGCCGCTCCGATTCCCCGTCCGGCCAGTTCCATGGCGTCCGCTACGGATTGACGCATAGTAACGGAAATTCTCTGGTTATCCACCACATGGACACGCCCGTCATACTCGTTTGCCAGCATCAGGGCTGTTTCACAGGACTTGCTGAGGCCACTGGACATCGGGATATAAACCAGCTCCTCATATTCCTTCAGAACCTCATCCCACATATCCATGACTTCTCCCGGAGAAGGCTGGGAGGTGGAAATATCTGCATCCGCTTCCAGTCTCTGATAAAATTCCTCCTGAGTCAGAGAAATATCTTCAAAAAACAATTCTTCATTGATGAAAAACGGCATCGGTAAGACGTAAATACCAAGCTCTCCGGCCTGTGCCTGGGTAATGCCGCTGTTACTGTCCGTAACGATGGCTGTTCTTTTTTTCATAGTTTTGCTCCTCCGCAATTGATGAGTTCTCTCCAAATGGTTCACATGCATTATAGTAAAAAAAGCTGAAACCATTTGGCTTCAGCTTTTCAAACAGGGGATGAGAGAATCGAACTCCCGCTAAAGGTTTTGGAGACCCTTGTCATACCATTTGACCAATCCCCTTTGCAACACTGCCTTACTATTTTACACCAAGACAGTGTACTTTGTCAAGTTGTTTTCTCTATTATTTTCTTTTTTCTTGAAAACATCTGCGATTCCAACAATTTTCAACCCTACATTGGTGTTACAGCAGCGATGCCAGCTCACGGATATTACCCACTTCAATCAGGCGGATGTTACTCGGCTTACCGTCTATATTTCTGGCGCTTCTTGCTTTTGGCACGATGCACACCTCGTAACCCAGCTTTTCCGCTTCTTTGATGCGCTGGGACAACATACTGACGCTACGCACTTCTCCGGTCAGACCGATTTCTCCAAAGGCAATGGTTTTGCTGTCCACCGCCTTGTTTTTGTAGCTGGAAAGCAAGGCCAGTACAATAGCAAGATCAATTCCCGGCTCAGAAATTTTCATGCCACCGGCCACGTTAACATAGGCGTCGCAGCCTGCCATGGAAATCCCGAGGCGCTTTTCCATTACCGCCATAAGCAGGTTTACGCGGTTGTAATCCACGCCGGCTGCCGTACGACGGGGCATATTAAAGTTAGTCTGGCACACCAGTGCCTGAACCTCCACCAGAATCGGTCTGGTGCCCTCCATCACCGTGGTAATCACGGACCCCGGCTCTTCTTCCGGTCTGCCCTCTAACATATATTCCGATGGGTTTGCCACCTCTGTCAGGCCCACGCCGGACATTTCAAACACACCTATTTCATTGGTGGAGCCAAAACGGTTTTTCACCGCCCGCAAAATACGGTAGGCCGCAGAATTATCACCCTCAAAGTACAGCACCGTGTCTACCATGTGTTCTAACATTCTTGGGCCGGCCACGGTACCTTCTTTGGTTACATGACCCACAATAAATATAGAAATTTCTTTATCCTTAGCAAGACGCATTAAGCTGGCCGTCGCCTCTCTTACCTGACTGACCGAGCCCGGTGCGGCGCCCACTTCTTCCCGGTACATGGTTTGGATCGAGTCAATGACCACCACCTCCGGATGCTCCTTTTCCAGAGTGCTTTCGATTAATTCCAGATTGGTTTCTGCCAGCAGCAATACTTCTCCGGAAAACTCGCCCAGACGGTCTGCCCGCATTTTAATCTGCTGGGCCGATTCTTCACCAGAGATATAGAGCACCTTATGCTTTGCACTGATTTCCCGACACATCTGCAACAGCAATGTGGATTTCCCGATACCCGGGTCGCCGCCCACCAGCACCAGAGAACCCTTTACAATGCCACCGCCCAGCACCCGGTCAAACTCCCGGATGCCGATTAAGGTGCGTTCCTCTTTGTCTGAAGAAACCTCATTTAACGGAACAGGTTTGGAAGCCGTTGCCGCCAAACCTGTGGATGCTTTGTATTTTGTTTGTACTACCGGTTCCTCTGTGAAAGAATTCCATGCCTTGCAACCGGGGCATTGTCCCAGCCACTTTGCCGACTCATGTCCGCATTCTTTACAAAAGAACACTGTTTTTGCTTTTGCCATTCCCCGTACTTACCCTCTTACATGCGTTCAATTACAACTTCCTGTGGCTGACCGGTGGTTAAATCCACACTAATCACCAGCTTGCCGCCGATATTGGTTGCCATATTTCCAAGGTTGATACCATCTACCAATACGCGGTATTCCTTTTCCTCTTCCAAGTCCAGTGTAATCTGAGTGTGGTCATTGCCTTCCACGCTGAAAGAAATCTTTCGCTCCTCTTCCTTGAAGCCTTCTACCTTTGTGCCCGGAACAGACTCGTACACAAAGGAACCGTTTCTTTCTAACTTAGTAATTTCGTTAAATGTCTTAACTTTATATAAGTCTCCCTGATGCGGGAAGTCGGAAAGCTTGGACTTTTCTGCTAACGTATAGTCGCCAAATCCAAGACCGCCATTTTCAGATACACGAATTAATTCTGCCATTGTAAATCCTCCTTATTTTTCTTTTGGTCTTCTTACTCTCAGCACCGGTTTACCATCTTTGACGGAAAGGGAAACCGTGTCTCCCTGTTGCACCGTACCTTTTATAATTTCTTCCGCCAGCATATCCTCTAAATGAGTCTGTACCGCACGGCGGATTGGTCTTGCACCGTATTTATCGTCAAATCCTTTTTCTAAAATAAACTCCGTCACGGATTCCTGCAGGTTCAGCTTAATATTTAGCTGCTCCTTGCAGCGTTTTACGACGATACTAAGCTGCAATCCCGCAATCTGACGCAGGGTATCCTTAGTCAGAGAGTGGAACACTATGGTTTCGTCAATACGGTTTAAAAACTCCGGTTTGAACGCCTTTTTGACTTCTTCCATGACATTACTGCGCATCTTTTCATAATCTGCTTTTTCATCACTCTGACTTGTGAAGCCCAAATGCTTTGGCTGCATAATTACGCCGGCTCCCGTATTGGAAGTCATAATAATAATTGTATTTTTAAAGCTTACCTTGCGGCCCTGGGAATCGGTAATACGGCCGTCTTCCAGTACCTGTAACAAAATATTGAACACATCCGGATGAGCCTTTTCCAATTCATCAAACAGAATTACGGAATACGGTTTACGACGTACCTGTTCGGATAACTGTCCGCCCTCCTCGTGGCCTACATAGCCCGGCGGAGAACCGATAATTTTGGATACGCTGTGCTTTTCCATGTATTCGGACATATCTACGCGAATCATTGCATTTTCGTCACCAAACATAGCCTCTGCCAGTGCTTTGGAAAGTTCGGTTTTACCAACACCGGTAGGTCCTAAGAATAAGAAGGAACCAATTGGACGATTTGGATTTTTTAATCCGACTCTTGCTCTGCGGATAGCCTTTACAATGGACATAACCGCATCGTCCTGACCAACCACTCGCTTCTTTAAGACTTCCGGAAGCTTTTGCAACCGTTCGCTTTCTGCTTCCTGCAGTCTGGAAAGAGGAATTCCGGTCCAGGAGGAAACCACTTCTGCAATCTGCTCTTCTCCCAGCACCAAATGTTCTTCCCGTAACAATTCTTCCTGTTTTTTCTTTCTGCGCTCCAGCTTTTTATTTAGCTTTTTCTGCTCCTTTGCCAGTTCGCCGGCCATGTCAATTCTGCCGTCAATTAAAGCTTCTTCTTTTGCTTTTTCTAAATCTTCAATCTCTTTTTCCAGTTCCTTGTCTTTGTCGGAAATGGTAAAGGACTTTAAGTGAAGACGGGAAGCCGCCTCATCCATCGCATCAATCGCTTTGTCCGGCAGGAAACGGTCATTCACATAACGGTTTGTAAAGGAAACTGCCGCAGCAATTGCTTCGTCGGATATTTCAACAGAATGATGACTCTCGTAATTGGCCCGAAGTCCACGCAAGATGTCCACCGCTTCTTCCTCTGTCGGCTCTTCCACTACCACCGGCTGGAATCGACGCTCCAATGCAGCATCCTTTTCCACATGTTTACGGTATTCTTCCCTGGTGGTTGCTCCAATCACCTGAAGCTCTCCTCTGGCCAGAGCCGGCTTCAAAATGTTGGAAGCATCCATGGCGCCTTCCGCACCACCGGCACCGATTATGGTGTGCAGTTCATCAAT
>JAZQJL010000014.1:0-4132 GCA_045541595.1 Lachnospiraceae bacterium
GTGTAGGTGCAGGTGTACCCGATGCGGAACCGGTAGGCTTGGCAGGTGCATCAAAGGAAAGCAGTGCCAGACCAAGAACCATAACGGATGAAACGATGTATAACAGATTTTTTGTTCTTCTAATTCGCATTTAAGTTCTCCATAAAATATTGCCAGGTTAACTTGGAAAAATAATTCCTTCAGCAAAGGCTGAAGGAATTAGCGTTGCTGACTGGAATTGAACCAGCGGCCCCTTGCTTCGGAGGCAAGTGCTCTATCCCCTGAGCTACAGCAACATGCTGATATATTATAACTCATATCAACGAGAATTTCAAGAACCAGTCTTTACAAATCACAAAATTTTCATTATTATTAAAACAATGGATACTTATGCACAAATACAGAGAACTATGACAAGTCAGGAGGCTCCTATGGCAGGAAAAAGAAAAAAGTTTGAAGTTCCCGAACAGCAGGAGAACGGAGTTCGTATTAATAAATACTTGGGAGATGCGGGTGTGTGCTCCAGAAGAGAAGCAGACAAATTTATTGAACAAGGAAAGGTTACTATTAATGGCGTTGTTGCAGAAATGGGAAGCCGGGTATTTCCGGGACAGATAGTTACCTTTAACGGCAAGGTGTTAAAAAAGCAGGAAGAGCAGGTTCTCATTGCTTTTTATAAGCCGGTTGGTATTGTATGTACCACAGACACCAGAGAACCGGACAATGTTATCGACTTTTTAAATTACGGAAAGCGGATTTATCCCATCGGTCGTCTGGATAAAGATTCCGAGGGACTGTTACTTTTAACCAACGATGGCGATATTGTGAATAAGATTTTGAGAGCGGGCAACCATCATGAAAAGGAATACCTGGTCACGGTAAATAAGCCGCTGACACCGGAGTTTTTAAACGGAATGGCAGGCGGTGTGCCGATTCTTGATACGGTGACAAAGCCTTGTACCATTGAACAGACCGGCAAGTGCAGTTTTAAAATCATCCTGACTCAGGGGCTGAACCGTCAAATCCGTCGTATGTGCGAATATTTTGAATACCGGGTGCTGTCCTTAAAGAGAGTGCGGATTATGCATATCCAGCTGGGACATTTAAAACCGGGCACCTACCGCAACTTATCGGAAGGTGAGCTTTTACGGCTGCAGACGGTACTTAAACATTCTTCCGGTCTTCCGGCGGCGGTAGAAAAGCAAATCAAGCGGGAGCAGACGGCAAAAAAGCAGGATAGCAGAACAGGAGCAAATCATGGAAAAAAGACAGAGAATCGAAGAACTGGTAGAACTGTTAAATAAAGCTAATTATGCCTATGAGCAGGAAAACAGGGAAATCATGAGCAATTTTGAGTATGATGCCCTGTATGACGAGTTAAAACAACTGGAGGAAGAAACCGGCTATGTTATGGCAAAGAGCCCTACAGTAAATGCCGGCTATGAAGTTTTAAGCGAGCTTCCGAAGGAACGACATGTGGCACCGATGCTGTCCTTGGACAAAACAAAAGATGTGGATGCCCTGGCGGCATTCCTTGGCGATAAGGAAGGTATGTTGTCCTGGAAAATGGACGGTCTCACCAACGTGTTAACGTACCGTAACGGAGAACTGGTAAAGGCATTAACCCGAGGAAATGGTGAAATTGGCGAAAATATTACGAACAATGCAAAAGTATATAAAAATATTCCGCTGAAGATTCCGTATAAAGGTGAACTGGTTCTGCGGGGGGAGTCCATTATTACCTATTCGGAATTTGAGCGTATTAATGCAGAAATTGAGGATGTAACTGCGAAATATAAGAATCCGAGAAACCTGTGCAGCGGAAGCGTGCGTCAGTTAAACAATAAGATTACTGCAGAACGGAACGTGCTGTTTTATGTGTATTCTTTGATTTCTGTGGATGAGGATATGCAGTTTGCCGCCAGAAGTGAACAGCTGGAATGGCTGAAATCTTTAAGATTTACCTGCGTGGAGCAGAAAAAAGTGACTGCAGAAACCATTCATGAGACAGTGAAGTATTTTGCGGAACAGGTGGCAAAAAATGATTTCCCGTCTGACGGTCTGGTGCTTTGCTTTGATGATATTGAGTACTCCAAAAGTCTCGGAAGAACTGCAAAGTTCCCAAGAGACTCCATTGCTTTTAAGTGGAAGGATGAAACGGCAAAAACAAAGCTTCTGGAAATTGAATGGAGCGCCTCCAGAACAGGACTTATTAATCCGGTGGCTATTTTTGAACCGGTGGAACTGGAAGGAACCACCGTATCCAGAGCCAGCATCCATAATGTCAGTATTATGGAGAGCCTGCAGCTTGGTATCGGAGATGAAATAGAAGTGTACAAAGCGAATATGATTATTCCGCAGATTGCACAGAACCTGACCAAAAGTGGCACGGCGGTGCCACCGTGTGAATGTCCGGTGTGCAAGCAGGCAACAAAGGTGTCTCAGGAAGGGGACGTTAAAGTGCTGTATTGCCTGAATCCGGACTGCCTGGCAAAAAAGATAAAGTCCTTCAGCCTGTTTGTCAGCAGAGATGCCATGAACATGGAAGGTCTCTCGGAAGCGACCATGGAAAAATGGATTAACGAAGGATTTTTAAAGGAACCGGCGGATTTATTTAAGCTTTCGGAGCATAAAGAGGCCATTGTAACCATGGAGGGCTTTGGGGAAAAGTCCTATGAAAATCTGATGGCTTCCATCGAAAAAGCCAAAACTACAACTGTAGAACGATTGCTTTATGCCATTGGCATTCCAAATATCGGTGTGGCAACCGCAAAGCTGATTACCAAAGCATTTGACGCGGATATAGAGCGGATACGCCATGCAACGGCGGAGGAACTGACGGAAATCAGCGGAATCGGTGAAGTTATGGCCCGGGCCTATGTGGATTTCTTTGCAAAAGAAGAAATCCAGCAACAGTTAGACCATATTCTGGCAGAGGTTCATCTGGAAAAAACGGAACGTACGGCAGAAGCTTCCCTGGAGGGCAAGACGTTTGTGGTAACCGGCAGTGTGGAGCAGTTTAAAAACCGGAATGAATTAAAAGCATATATTGAAGAACGGGGCGGTAAGGTGGCCGGAAGCGTCAGCAAGAACACGGACTATCTTATAAATAATGACAATATGTCTTCCTCTTCAAAAAATAAAACCGCAAAAGAACTGGGGATCCCGATTATTACGGAAGAAGAATTCCTTGCTATGGTACAGTAATCTGTATTATAATAGAGAAACATTGATGCGAAAGGAAATAAGTAAATGCCAATCAGAGTACAAAATGATTTACCTGCAAAGAAAATTTTAGAGGATGAAAATATCTTCATGATGGACGAAAACCGTTCCTTAAGTCAGGATATCCGTCCCCTTAAAATTGCCATATTAAATTTAATGCCATTAAAAGAGGATACGGAAGTTCAGCTGATGAGATCTTTGTCCAATACACCGCTTCAGCTGGATGTAACGTTTTTGACTACCGTAACTTATGTGGGCAAGAATACGGCCACCAGCCATCTGGACACCTTTTATCTTACTTATGAAGATGTAAAAAATCAGAAATTTGACGGCCTGATTATTACGGGTGCACCGGTGGAAACCATGGAGTTTGAAGATGTGGCGTACTGGGAAGAGTTAAAGCAGATTATGGACTGGTCCGAAACCAATGTAACTTCCACCCTGCATATTTGCTGGGGAGCCCAGGCCGGCCTTTATCATCATTACGGAGTCCGTAAACTGGATTTGGATAAAAAGCTATCCGGCGTGTACCGTCATGAGGTACACTATAGAAGAGAACCGTTAGTGCGTGGCTTTGATGACATTTTCTATGCGCCGCATTCCCGCTATACCGAAATGTCAGGGGAAGATATTCTGGCAAATGAAAAATTAAAGGTTCTGGCAGATTCCAAGGATGCAGGAATTTTCCTGGTGCTGGCAGAAGAGGGCAAAAATATTTTTGTTCTCGGCCATCCGGAGTATGACCGCATAACACTGGATAAAGAATATAAGCGTGACGTAAATAAGGGAATTAATCCGGAAATTCCGGTAAATTATTATCCGGACAATAACAGTGAAGAAAAGCCGCTGCTACTGTGGCGTGCCCATGCCAATACCCTGTATACCAACTGGGTAAACTACTACGTATATCAGAAGACACCATACGAGT
>JAZQJL010000015.1:0-14787 GCA_045541595.1 Lachnospiraceae bacterium
GTTCTTAATGGAACAGCCGGGCATGATCGTTGCTCCTTCCAAAGCAGTTAACGCAGGTGGTGTTCTTGTTTCCGGTCTCGAAATGAGCCAGAACTCCGAGAGATACAGCTGGACAGCAGAAGAAGTTGATGAAAAGCTTCATCGCATCATGATCAGCATCCATGATGAGTCCGCTAAGGCTGCTGCTGAAGTTGGTCTTGGTTACAACCTGGTTGCAGGTGCTAACATCGCAGGCTTCAAGAAGGTTGCAGATGCTATGCTTGCTCAGGGCACATTCTAATTTGTACATACTTTAGGTAAATATATAAGCCTCCGCGTCAGGTTTTCTGATGCGGAGGCTTTGCTTTTTCTCCCCCTCCCAGCCGGAACTGTTTTTTTCGCAAGCTTCCTCTTTCGACTCAGCCACATTTCACGGCGGCTTGCCAAGAACTTCGGAGCTTTCCTTTGATGGATGACTGTCCGCATCGCTTTCCCGAAACTCGGTGTCGGGGTGTTGACGCTGGTTTTGTGATTTGGATTGTTCAAAACATCCTGCGGATGTGCCTTCAAGAAAGAGGGCGGGTACTCGTAGACAACAAGTTGTCCGAGGTACCCCCAGCCTCTTTCTTAAAAGCGCTGACGCGCTTTTTGAACACCCCAAATGCAAACGTTGTAAACTCCTTCCTCCACCTCAGACAGACGGTGAAAGCGGTGCGGACAGTCATCGTAGAAAGCTCCTCGGTTCTTGGAACCACCGGAAACGTGCTGAACGTCGGGGAGAAGAAGCTTGCGAAAAAAGTATGGTTTCGGCCGGGAGGGGTTACGAAGAGCACGGGTGTATTTACGGGAGGGGTGGAGGTGTGGTATAATTGATTTCAAGAAATTTGAAGTTGTAACGGAGGATTATTCATGAAAAACAAACTCAAATCATTTTTGAGATGGACCATCATTTTTGTGCTTTGCTTTGTTGTAATATATTTGGCTGTATTTTTTGGGGGATGGAAATTGTTTGAAAGTGGCGATCCTATTCTTGTTGAGTTAGGTGTTGCACTTGTTTTGTCATTTTTTGTCTTTATATTCAATGAGGTAGTCACAAGTCTCGAAAAGAGAGTGAAATCATTAGAAGAACGACTTAACAAGTACGAAAATAAGCAGTAATATAACTTCCAATTTGCATAGGTTGAGAAAAATACATCTTTCCAACTTTTTTGTGTACTTATACAAACTGATTGGTATGTCAATTGAGCTAAAAAACCAACGAAACCAGAAATTGTACTCAAGTAATTGGCTTTGCTTTTTTGCTAAAAACCAATGATATTAGATAAAGAAGCAAATTCGTTGGTTTTTCAATAAACCGGAAAACCAACGAGAACGGGAAAATCTTTGGATTTGTTAGTTGAGGCATTGCTGACAAAAACCAACGGTGTACAAGAAAAATCTGGAATAGTTGGTTTTGTCAGCGTTAACTACCAATCTAAAGGAGAGAAATAATGAATGATTTATTTGTTGCAGATGCATGGATGCATAATGTATTGAGTTCTAACACACCGATGGATGTTTGTGAGAAGAAATTTCGTGAGTTTAACCTTATACAGAATACTTTTATAAGAAATGAGATACAAAATGTGATTATTCCTGAATTGTATAAAAGAGGGTATATGGATGCTGTAGAGGCATATAAAAAAATGCTGGTTCTTCTGGAAGAAATTATAGCGGAAAAGCAATAGTGCGTTAGCGCAAAAAAGGAGCATAAGTGGCTTTGAACACCTATGCTCCTTTTTTGATAAACAAAATCTTACTTCTTAAACAAACCGGATAAAATTCCGCCAAGGATTCCACCGGACTTCTTTTTATTGTTGCTGCTGGAAGAGGAAGAAGCGGAGGAGGTATCGGTGCTGATTAAGCCGGAGAGTAAACTTCCTACATCGACGTTGTCCAGTAAGGAACCAACTAAACCGCCAACACCGGATTCTTTGTCATCGTCTTCGTCAGCCTGCTGTCCAAGAAGGCTTAAGAGCATTGGACCAACGGCAGACAGGATATCGGAGGTCTTCTTTTCGGAAACGCCGGATGCCTTGGCAGCTTTCTGCACGGTTTCTTCTTTGCCGGAACCTAACAGATGGGAAATGATTTTTGCACCGTCTGCTAAGTCTACCTTGCCAAGAAAACCGGTAAGGTTGCTGGTGTCATCCTTTGCGTGCTGAGCTAAAGCATTGGCGAAGCCTTCTGCCGTACTTTCATTTTTTGCCTGCTCAGTTGCACCGCTAAGCAGGGAAGGAAGTGCGCTGGATAACACATTGGTAATGTCCTTGTTGCTGACACCGGTTAGGTTGCTTAAACCATTGATGCTGTCGGAGCTAAGTAAAGAACTTGCAAGTTTTTTTAAATCCATAGTAGTATTTCTCCTATTAAAAATTTTGTTGCTTTTATTATGAAACAACAAAACGGTCAAGTCAAGAATTTTAATATTTTTTTGTCGGAAAAGCTTGTTTATTGCGTAAAGTATGGTAAAATAAAGATGTATATTTTTATATGAGGAGGAGTTTTACCATGGCAGAACCAAAGAAGAAAAAAATCGTATCTGCTGATTCCGGTAAGGAAGTCGCAGCAGGTTCCAAGAAGAAAGTAAAGGAAGCAGCACCGGTAGGTAATGCAACCGGTTTACGCATCGGTGCGGTAGCCTTATGGGTAGTGGCAATCGCTTTAGAAGTAGTTGCATACTTAATGCTCATCGGCAAAATCAATTTCACATTCATGTCCACATTAACACAGATTATCATTGCATTAGTTGCGGACCTGGTATTTGTTATTATTGGCTCCCAGCTGTGGAAGAAGGCGAACCATATTAAGCCTGCCAGCGAAAAGAATAAGGTATTATTCTGGCTGTGGAACAACATGGGCCTTATTGTTTGTACCATTGCATTTCTTCCGTTTGTTATCCTTGCCCTTACCAATAAGCAGGCAGACAAGAAGACTAAGGCTATCGCTACCGTAGTAGCAGTTATTGCCCTTTTAATCGGCGGTGTTGCAAGCTATGATTTCAATCCGGTATCCCAGGAAGAGCAGGAAGCTGCAATGGAAGTATTCGGTGAAGACTTAGTTTACTGGACTCCATTCGGTAAGGTATATCACACAAATACAGAGTGTCAGGCATTAAACCACAGTGATACCTTGGTTGAAGGTGATGTGGAGAAGGCAATTGCAGCAAATCGCACCCGCCTTTGTTCTTTCTGTGCAAGAGAGGATAATATCGAAGGTGTAGTTACTGACGACAAGGAATAAAAACAGCAAAAAATTAAGTGCCGCGGAAAATTGCCGTGGCACTTTTTACATTTACAATTCCGAATCCCGGAACAACTCAAAATGCTTCTTGTCACTTTTCAGTATCCCTTCTTTTCTGAGTTTGCTGATTTCGGCGGACAGACCGCTGCGTTCTACCTCCAGGTAGTCCGCCAGCTCCTGACGGTCAAATGGAATAGTAAAACTTTGACTGCCTGCTTTTTTTGCCTGCAGGGTGAGATAAGCCATCAGCTTTTCTCTGGTGGAGCGTTTCGCGGTAATTTCAATTTTCTGGTGAAACAGAATGTTTTTATCGGCCACATTTTTCAGCAAATTGTATATCATCTGTTGATGAAAGTCACAGGCATTGGAACAGGAATGGATAATGCGCCGGCAGTCAATCAGCATAACTTCACTGGGCTCGGTGGCAACGACACTTAAGGGGATGGAAGGAACCTCGGCACAGGCAAAGGACTCTGCGAACAGCTCGGAAGGGGCGGCAGTGGAAACAATGCTCCGGTTACCATAATAATCTAACTGAATCATTTGAGTGCAACCGGACAAGACAATGCCGATATATCTGGCAGGCTGTCCTTCCTCCAAAATGGTTTCTTTTTTCTTGAAAATCTTTACGGTGGCACCCAGACAGTGGAGCAGCGCCGTCAACTGATTGTCCTTAATTTGACTGAACAGAGGACATTTTTTTAATATATGAAAATATTTTTCCATTTCTTTGCTCCTTTTGTTGAAATTTCAACAGAAATTATGGGCATATTATACTATAATAAGATTAGAAAGGCAAGGGGAGGTTATTTACAATGCAGATTACCAACGACATTAAATATATTGGAGTGAACGACCACGAGGTGGATTTATTTGAAGGGCAGTACATCGTTCCAAACGGTATGGCATACAATTCCTACGTAATTGCGGATGAAAAGATTGCCATTATGGACAGTGTGGATGCAGGCTTTACGACGGAGTGGCTGAACAACATCAAAGAGGCTCTGGGAGAAAAAGCTCCGGACTACCTGATTGTGCAGCACATGGAACCGGATCATTCCGCCAGCATTGATGATTTTGTAAAGGTTTATCCGGAAGTAAAAATTGTGGCGTCTGCTAAGGCATTCGCCATGATGAAGCAGTTCTTCGGGACAGAGTTTCCAAAGCAGAAACTTGTGGTGGGAGAAGGCGACAGGCTTTCTCTCGGAAAACATGAACTTACCTTTGTAACTGCGCCAATGGTGCATTGGCCGGAGGTTATTGTAACTTATGACAGTACCGATAAGGTTCTGTTTTCTGCGGATGGATTCGGCAAGTTTGGTGCCCTGGATGTGGAGGAAGACTGGGCCTGTGAAGCAAGAAGATATTATTTCGGTATTGTCGGAAAATACGGTATGCCGGTGCAGACGCTGCTTAAAAAGGCGGCAGCGCTGGATATTCAGATTATTTGCCCGCTCCATGGGCCGGTGTTAACAGAAAACCTTGGTTACTATCTGGGACTCTATAACACCTGGTCCTCTTATCAGCCGGAGGAAGAAGGGATTGTGCTTGCGTACACTTCCATTTACGGCAACACGAAAAAGGCAGTACTGCAGCTTGCCGATGCTTTAAAGGAAAAGGGTTGTCCAAAGGTTGTGGTAAATGATCTGGCCCGTTGTGACATGGCAGAAGCGGTGGAGGATGCGTTCCGTTACAGCAAACTGGTGCTGGCTACCACGACTTACAACGGCGACATTTTCCCGTTTATGAAGGAATTTATCCATCATCTGACGGAGAGAAATTACAGTAATCGTACCGTGGCGTTTGTGGAAAACGGCAGCTGGGCACCGGTAGCAGCAAAAATTATGGGAAGAATGCTGGAAGAAAGCAAGAACCTTACAGTTGCAGAGCACACCGTAACAATTATGTCCGCTTTAAACGAGGAGAGTAGCGCCCGGATTGAAGCATTGGCACAGGAACTTTGTGCAGGCTATGCAGAAAAGTAATCAGAAAAATAGTGCGGTGAAGTGAATACAAATGCGCACTTTGGATAGAATTATAAAAAAGAACAGGAGGAAAACGTATGAAGTATGTATGTGATGTATGCGGATGGGAATATGATGAAACGGTAGGGGATCCGGACAACGGTATTGCACCGGGAACCAAGTTTGAGGATTTACCGGAAGACTTTGTCTGCCCACTGTGTGGCGTAGGTAAAGATATGTTTAGTGAAGTTCAGTAACAAATCAAAAGCCTTTGCAATAAAATTTTAAGTTGCAAAGGCTTTTCTGTTTGTGTACAATGTGCTATGAAAATAAAGAATTCTGCTAAAGTAAAAAAGTTCTTGACAAATTGAGGCAAAAGTTTTATTGTATATATAAACACTTTGTCGCTTTAAAGCGCAACGGTTTAAAGCGACAAAAGTAAATACAAAAATCCGGAGAAATCCGGACAAGAAGCTGGAGGCATAGCATGGAAAGAAATAATGGTAATTTAATTGCATTCCGCCCGGATATCAAGGTGGTTGACTGTACTCTGCGTGATGGGGGTCTTGTGAACAATTTCGCATTTACCGACGAGTTTGTAAAGGACTTGTATCGTACCAACATTAAAGCGGGCGTTGACTATATGGAGTTCGGTTATAAAGCTTCTAAGGAGATTTTCAGCAAAGAAGATTACGGCAAGTGGAAGTTTTGTGAAGAAGAAGATATCCGTGCCGTAGTAGGCAACAATGATTTTGACTTAAAGATTGCGGTTATGACCGACGTTGGAAGAACCGATTATAAAACCGATATTTTGAAGAAACAGGACAGTATCATTGATATGGTGCGTACGGCTACGTATATTCATCAGATTCCGGCGGCCATTGAAATGATTCAGGATGCTCATGAGAAGGGGTATGAAACCACAGTCAATATCATGGCGATTTCCAAAGTCAGAGAAGATGAATTAACAAAGGGTCTGGAAATTCTGGCAGAGTGTGATGTGGATGTTATTTACCTGGTGGACAGTTTTGGTGCTTTTTATCCGGAGCAGATGCGCCGCCTGACCGATATGTACATGAATATTGCAGAAAAGCATGGCAAGAGAATCGGTATTCATGCCCATAACAACCAGCAGCTGGCATTTGCAAACACTATTGAGGCGGTTACCAAGGGAGCCAGTTACCTGGATGCTACGGTTAGCGGTATGGGCCGCGGAGCCGGCAATTGTTACATGGAATCGTTACTGGCATTCCTGCGAAATCCGAGATATAATCTGGTGCCGGTGATGGATTTTGTGCAGAAGTACATTCTTGCAGAAAAAGAAAAGGGTAACATTTGGGGATATGACATTCCGTACCTGCTGACCGGCGTGTTAAACTGCCATCCCTCGTCAGCTATTCGCTTTACCGGAAATCAAAGAACGGATTACTCCAGATTTTATCAGGAATTATTAGATCATATGGAATAAAACAATTGTCCCGGCCCGGATAAATGGCGCCGGGACTGTTTATTTTAGGGAATAAGAAAATTTTTAATTGTTTTTTAATGAAAAAAAATACGGAATGAGGTAGAATGGTTGTGTATGTCACCTTGAAGGAGGATGTAACGAATGAAGATTTTAATTACGACTGATTTATTTACCACGTCGACCAATGGAGTGGTTACTTCAGTCCGGAATTTATATGAAGAACTGACAGAAAAAGGACACGATGTGCGGATTCTGACGTTGTCGGGAGACAGAGAAAGTTATAAGGAAGGCCATATATACTATATTAAATCTATTTCGATTGACTTTGTTTATCCGAATGTGCGGATGCCAATCTCTTATCGCAATGCTCTTATTAAGGAACTGATTGCATGGAAACCGGATGTCGTACATAGTCAATGTGAATTTTTTAGCTTCCAGTTTGCCCAGCGTATTGCAAAGCTGACGGGAGCTCCGATTGTACATACGTACCATACCCTGTATGAGCAATATGTTACTTATCTGATGCCAAGCAAATTTCTCGGTAAGCAGGTGGTACGCCAGCTCTCACGAATGCGCTTAAAAAAGGTGAAAAAAGTGATTGCCCCGACCAGCAAGGTGGAGGATGCTTTGCGGGGATACGGTGTAAAGGCCGATATTCAGGTGGTACCAAGCGGAATTTCTTTGGAGCAGCACCATTACAGGGTGAGTGCGGAAGAGCGGAATAATAAGCGCAGGGAACTGGGAATTCCGGAACATCATAATGTGCTGTTAAATTTAGGACGTCTGGGTACAGAAAAAAACCTGGAAGAACTGCTGGAGTTTTTTGCAGAAGCCTTAAAGCACAATCCAAATCTTACCTTCCTGATTGTGGGAGACGGTCCGGATAAGACCCATTTGGAAAAGATGGCGGTGGAACTTGGAATTGACGGAAATACTATTTTTACCGGTATGGTAGATCCAAAAGAGGTCCAGAAATATTACCAGCTGGCAGATGTGTTCGTAAACGCGTCCACCAGTGAAACACAAGGTCTGACCTACATCGAGGCAGCTGCCAACGGATTACCGTTACTGTGCCGTAAAGACCCATGCCTGGAAGATGTTATTAAGGACGGTGTAAACGGTTATGAATATACAGATTTATCAGAATTTATTTCACATCTGAATGACATTCTGATGAATGCGGAGTGGAGGGAAGAAGCGGGCCATCAAAGCGAAAAGATTGCCGAGTCCTTTGGAAAAGAACACTTTGTAGAATCGGTAGAAGAAATTTATGAAGAAATAACGGAGTAACTGTAGACATTCCGGAAAATCAAATGGTATAATAGGTGTAAAGGGCATGGTCAGGCTGTGCCTTTAACGAAAAAAGATACATATTCAGGAGGGTTTACCTATGGCAAACAAGTACGCAGGAACAAAAACAGAAAAGAATTTATGGGAGGCATTTGCCGGCGAGTCCCAGGCAAGAAACAAATATACATACTTTGCTTCCGTGGCAAAGAAGGCAGGCTATGAGCAGATTGCTGCTTTATTCCTTCAGACGGCGGAAAATGAAAAAGAACATGCAAAGCTTTGGTTTAAAGCGCTTGGCGAGCTTGGCACCACAGCAGAAAACTTATTACATGCTGCAGAGGGTGAAAATGCAGAGTGGACCGACATGTATGAGCGTATGGCAAAGGATGCGGAAGAAGAAGGCTTCCTTGAACTGGCTGCCCAGTTCCGCGGAGTGGCTGCCATCGAAAAGATGCATGAAGAAAGATATCGTGCACTGCTTCACAATGTAGAGGCAATGGAAGTGTTTAAAAAGAGTGGCGTAACTATGTGGGAGTGTCGTAACTGCGGCCATGTGACAGTTGGTCTGGAAGCACCGACCGTATGTCCGGTTTGTAACCATCCACAGGCTTACTTTGAGGTAAGAAAAGAAAATTATTAATGTCGAAATCTGTTGAAGGGTTGTAAAAAACGTGCTATAATTTTTGCAACTAAATTGTTCAAAGGAGAAATCGCAAAATGAAAAAGATGTTAAACGAATTTAAGCAGTTTGCTATCAAGGGCAACATGATTGACCTTGCTGTAGGTATGATTATCGGTACTTCTTTTAACAAAATCGTATCTTCTCTGGTAAATGATATGATTATGCCGTTACTTGGTATTTTTACCGGTAAGATTGATTTTGCAAAGCTTTTTATTGCACTGGATGGTAATGAGTATACTACCCTTGCAGAAGCAGAAGAAGCCGGCGCAGCATGCTTTAAGTACGGCGCCTTCCTGGCAGGCTTACTGGATTTCTTAATCATGGCGTTTATCGTGTTCCTGTTTGTACGTTGGATTAACAAGCTTCGCACAAAGAACCAGGAGCCGGAAGCACCAAAGGCACCTACTACAAAGGTTTGTCCGTTCTGTAAGTCTGAAATCAGTATCGAAGCAACCAGATGTCCTCACTGTACATCCGAGCTTAGCGAATAATTTCGGCTGAATAAATAAAACAAAAAGAAGAACTGTTCCGATGCGGAGCAGTTCTTTTTCAATTATAAACATTTTAGAAACATCTCGAAAACAATTTGCAAACACGGGAAACCTATACTATAATAGACACAATAAGTAACCCTTAATTTTCTAAGAGAGGAATAATCATGAAATCAATTGGCATTGCAACAGACAGTCATTGCGGAATTCATCCGATCCAAGCAAAGGAGCTTGGAATCATGGTACTTCCCATGCCGTTTTACTTTGGCGAGGAATGTTACTATGAGGAGGTTTCCATTACAAGAGAAGAGTTCTTTCAGCGCTTAAATGCTGGCGAAACGGTGTCTACCTCCCAGCCGTCTCCGGAAGCGGTAATGAACCTATGGCGTGAAGGATTAAAAGAATACGAAAGCCTGATATATATTCCAATGAGCAGCGGTCTTTCCGGCTCCTGCCACACGGCAATGATGCTGGCCGGAGAAGAAGAGTTTGAAGGAAAAGTGTTTGTGGTGGATAACGGAAGAATTGCCACACCGTTGCACCGGTCCCTTCTGGATGCCATGGAACTTGCTAAAGAAGGCTTCTCTGCGGCTAAAATCAAAGAAATACTGGAAGCAGACAAGCAGAATATGACTATTTATATTGCAGTGGAAACCCTGGAATTTTTAAAAAAGGGAGGCAGAATCACGGCAACAACAGCAGCTCTCGGCACACTGCTTAATATTAAGCCTGTGTTAAAGCTTGGCGTCGGAGTGCTGGATACGTATAAAAAATGCCGCGGTATGCGTAAAGCCAAAAATGAAATGCTGGCTACCATGAAGCAGGAAATGGAAACTACGTATAAAGAGGCGATTGAAAAGGGTGAGTTCTATCTGATGGCTGCCTCCAGTGCAGACGAAGAAACCACCAAAGAATGGGTAGAGGAAATCCGTGCATATTTCCCTGGTTTTGAGGTAATGTGCGATTATCTTTCCATGGGAATTTCCTGCCACACCGGAGACGGTGCCCTGGGAATCGGATGTTCCTGCAAACCAAAGCGAAATTAGGGGAAAATAAGGAGAATATCTATGCATCGAATTGTTATGATGTGCCTTCGGAATCTGTTTTTGGTTCCGCCGGCCTATATTAAGCTGTGCCATTATGCAAAGCACACAGACAAATATCCGGAAATAAAAAAATACCGCCACATCCAATATATTTTTAAGCGGGCGGTAAAGTCCGGCAATATTGATTTACAGGTGTTTGGACAGGAAAATATTCCAAAGGAAAATGGCTTTACCATCTATTCCAACCACCAGGGCATGTTTGATATTCTGGCCATTCCGGCTACCTGCGACCAACCTTTGGCAGCAGTGCTGAAAAAAGAATTAAAGGACATTCCGTTTTTAAAGCAGGTTATTGCCTGTACAAAGTCCTTCCCGATGGATCGTGAAGACGTACGCCAATCCATGGAAGTCATCCTGGCGGCGACCAAAGAAGTGGCAAGCGGCCGCAACTATCTGATTTTTCCGGAGGGAACCCGCAGCAAAAACGGAAATCAGATGAGAGAATTCCACGCAGGAAGCTTTAAAATAGCCATGAAGGCAAAAGCACCAATTGTTCCGGTGGCACTTATCGACTGCTATAAAGTGTTTGACGAAAAAGGCTGTAAACCGGTAAGTATGCAGCTTCATTATCTGCCACCGATTCCTTATGAGGAGTACAAAGATATGAAGACTCCGGAACTGGCTCAGATGGTGCATGACAGAATTGAAGCATGTGTGAAGGCGAATGAAGTGAAGTAACGAAAGTTGATAGAACAGAGTCAGAGGATGTCAGAATATGACATCCTCTTGTCATATTCTGTGTGATAGGATATAGTTGATTTGAGGCATGAGGACAGATGTTGGAAAGAAAAGTGTATTTTAGGAGCGGGATATGATTGAACGATTGCTGGGTATAATTTATATACTGATGAACAAGGGAACAGTAACGGCTAAAGAACTGTCAGAACGGTTTGAAGTATCTACCCGTACTATTTATCGTGATATCGAGGCTTTGAGTATTGCCGGAATTCCGGTTTACTGCAAAAAGGGAAAAAACGGCGGTATCAGTCTGACGGAGGAGTTTGTGCTGAACAAAATGCTTCTTACCAAGAAGGAGCAGCAGGAAATTATGGCTGCCCTGGTGGGGCTTACGGAAACGGAGGCAATGGGGGAAAAAGAGACACTGCAAAAGTTAGGAGATTTTTTTCGCGAGGAACCGGTTCCCTGGGTGAATATTGACTTGTCTGACTGGAGCGGTTTGCGCAAGCAGATGTATGAGGAGATCAAGCGGGCAATTTTGACCCGGCACGTGGTGGAGTTTGACTATTACGGTCAGAACCGGCCCATGAGTCACCGGGTGGTGGAGCCTGTTCAGCTGCAGTTTAAGGAATATACCTGGTATTTGCGGGCGTACTGTAGGGAACGTCAGGATTTCCGCACCTTTAAACTATTTCGGATGCAGCGGTTGGAGGTGTCAGAGGAGTCTTTTGTACTTAAGAAAGAGAAAGAGGAAGACGTGCAAGATACTAAACAGTCGGAAGACCAGCCGGAATGTCCGGTAACACCTCTTACCATATGGATTGATAAACGGGAAGCCTATCGGATTTACGACCGCTTCGATGAGTCAGAACTGGAGGTTTTGCAGGACGGAAATTTTCTGGCGCATTGTGCTTATCCCTTGGATGAATGGGTGTACAGCCTGATTTTGTGGTTTGGCCCTTCTGCTAAGGTGTTGGAGCCGGACTTCATCCGGGAGGAGATTCAGCACAGGATAAAAAAGATGATAAAAAATTACGAGTAATTTTGAATATGACAGGCAGCTGTCAGGTTTCCTTTGGTAGGATGGTGACAGGCAAACGGAATTATGAAAGAAGCTCCGTGATTGCCGGAATCAGCTTATAGAAAATGGAGGAAACAAATATGAACGCAAACACGCAAAACATCGACTGGACGAAGGTAAAAATCTGTCAGAGCTGCGGTATGCCACTGCTTCAGGAGGAACACTTTGCAAAGAATGCCGACGGTACAAAGAATGACAAATGGTGCAGCTACTGCTTCCATGATGGCGAACTTGGCGAATGCACGCTGGAGGAAATGATTGACATCTGTGCACCGATTGAAGTGAGGGATGGTCGCTGCAAAACTTTGGAGGAGGCGAAGGAACAGTTAAGACAGTTTTTGCCGACACTGGAGAGATGGAAGAAGTAAGGAAAAGGAGAAAAGAGGCGTATGTTAGAACTACCGGAAAGCTATACCATTGCAAAACAGGTGAATGAGACATTGAGGGGAAAAATCATCAGCTATGTGGAACTTTTACATACGCCCCACAAGTTTGCTTTTATCCCTTGCAATAAGGGCAATTTCATAGAGTGTCTGGAAGGGCAGGCTATCGAAGGTGCCATTCACCGGGGTGGCATGCTGGAAATCGACACAGAGGACGGTATGCTTTTGCTTGCCGATGGTGCTTACCCCAAGTATTATGAGGAGAAGAAAAAGTTTCCCAAGAACCATCAGCTGGCCATCTATTTCGATGATGACACGGCATTATTTGTGTCTATCCAGATGTATGGTGTCCTGATGGCATATCCAAAGGGAGAGTGTTCGGAGGGGTACTATATTTCCTCCTGTGAAAAGCCGGATCCCTTATCAGAGGAGTTTACCTATGAGTATTTCCGGAGTCTTTATCCGGCAGATGGCAAGAAACTGTCGGTGAAAGCCTTTCTTGCCACTAAGCAGCGCATTCCGGGCCTTGGAAACGGTGTTTTACAGGATATTTTATGGGAGGCGGGGATTGATCCGCGTTATGATATGACAAATGCTTCCGAAGAGGATTTCGAAGCGTTATATGTAGCTGTTCGAAAGAGGTTGCAGGCGATGTGTGCTGCCGGCGGAAGAGATACGGAAAAGACATTACTTGGTGAAAAGGGCGGATACATATCCCAGCTTAGCAAAAATTCCCTGCATCAGCCTTGTATGCGGTGCGGCTATGAGATTCATAAGGCGGCGTATATGGGTGGTACGGTGTATTTTTGTGAGAAGTGCCAGAAGAGGTAGAGTGGAGAAACTGCAGTAATTGAAAAGAAGGTGATAATGTGCCAAAAAATGATAACACTCACTCCATCCGTTTGGTGGAGAGTTTAAAGAAAAAATGTATCTCCGGGAGTATTCCAAAATGATTTTAATGCACTTGCAAAGACGGGTTACAAGTGCTATAATAAGTGTAGGCAAAAGATGTAAAGAGACTGTAAGGTCAACAAAACCCCCACGAGTTCGCGGCTCGTGGGGGTTTCTATTCCTTTTTGGCGAGGCGGCTTATACCTCAGGCTGGTTGCCATTATCATCTCCGTCCAACCATTTGCATATGTAATAGGCAATTACACTTGCCGCAACGGAAAGAATAAAAGCTGTAAAGTTCACTGTAGGTCAACCCTCCCTTCCGTGCTGGTCTAGGAGTGGCAACATAAATATTATAACATATAAAAAAGAATCAATCAAAAAAGGCAATAAAAAAAGTTAGAAAATAAAACAAATAGGACTGGTGAATCATAATACCGATATGTTAAGAGGAGAACACAAAATGATTAAAAGAAGTATAATGCCCCCAAATTATTTAGCAGAATTACATACCCTTTTATCCAAAGAATTCAACTGCACCCCGGTTGATTTTACCAAACAGGAAAATATTCTGACGGTGTCTGCTCTGCAGGAGGGGCGTCGCATGTACAGTAATGAAACGTATTTCTTTCATATGGTTACCACCGGTGGTAATGCGGTGCTGACTGCCAGGGAGTGTCTGCATCCGTTTTTGCGGGAGTTTATGAAGGACCGTACCGGGCACTGGCTGTTTGAATTTCCGAATCTTCTGTCGCTAGAGCAGGAATTAAACCGCTTTGGGTATACGCTGACCCAGACACATCATATGTTTCTGCCATCGCCTACGGCAGAAGAAAAAGGGAGCCATCAACAGGAGTATGTGATAAAATGGTTTTACGGAAAAGAGGAAATAGAACCGTTTTATGGAGATGAGCGGTTCCCGAATGCTATATGTGCTGAGTATCTGCCTCATCGTCCGGATAAAATTGTGGTCTGCGCCTATGATGGTGATGAAATTATGGGCATGGCAGGCTGCTCGGAGGATGCCCCGGGCTGGCAGCAGATTGGCATTGATGTCATGCCGGCATATCGCTCCAAAGGCGTGGGGACCTATCTGGTGACGCTTTTGAAAAACAAAATTTTAGAGCAGGGTAATATTCCGTTTTACGGCACCAGTCTGTCTAACTATCATTCCTGGAACATTGCTCTAAACTGCGGGTTCCGACCGGCCTGGGTAGAAATCGGTGCGGAGAAGAAAAAATAAATCTTGCATTTCTAAAAAAATTATGTTACAGTACTTTCAACATTTCTCAAAAGGAGAAAATAAAATGAACAATTTTTGTGTAAACAGCTTAAGATTAAGACGCAGAGTAAGACGTAAGTTCTTGTAGTCCATGTAAAATATTCCGCATGGATACAAGGTAGTACGTCTTGTTTTCGTGCGGTGCTGTTAATATGAGACTGTAATGAAAAGCAGAACCGTAATGAATTTAGCAAATGCTGATTTCAGAAC
>JAZQJL010000016.1:0-3719 GCA_045541595.1 Lachnospiraceae bacterium
CGTTTAAAGTGTACGATGTGCAGGATGGAAAGATTGTGGCAGCGGAAGTGGTAGGCACCAATGGAAATGGACACGGTGCGCTTGCCGGTATTTTGACAGCGTTACATGTCGATGTTTTAGTCTGCGGCGGTATTGGTGGCGGTGCGCAGATGGCACTGGCAGAAGCCGGCATTAAGCTGTTCGGTGGGGTGCAGGGAGCAGCCGATGCGGCGGTGGAAGCATTACTTGCAGGTCGTTTAACCTATAATCCCGATGTAAAGTGCAATCACCATGGACACGGAGAAGGGCATACCTGCGGAAGCCATGGGTGCGGCAGTCATTCCTGCGGCGGTCATAACTGTCATTAAAACATATAAAAACTAAAAAAATTGGTTTGCGGCATTGACAAAGGTATAAAAAATAGATATAATGAATAGAAAATTCATAAAGGGGAACAGAAAATGCCGTTTATAACACTTTTTATTACAGCAGTAGGGCTATCTATGGATGCCTTTGCCGTTGCAATGTGCAAAGGACTAAGTTTGCATCACTTTAAATTGAAAAATGCACTGCTCGTGGGAGCTTACTTCGGAATATTTCAGGCGGTTATGCCGCTTATCGGTTATTACCTCGGCATTAATTTTTCAGCCATGATAGAAACGTATGACCATTGGATTGCATTCGGTCTGCTATGTTTTCTGGGGTTGAAAATGCTGTATGAGGCACTGGGGAAGAAGGATGATGCAGAGGATGATGCCTTAGACTTTAAAACCATGGTGGTTTTAGCCGTAGCCACCAGTATCGATGCTTTGGCGGTGGGAATATCCTTTGCGGTGCTGAGGGTGAATATTCTGCCGGCGGTGCTTTTGATTGGCTGCACCACTTTCTTGCTTTCTGCTGTAGGCGTGAAAATTGGCAGTGTTTTTGGTGAAAAATATAAAACCGGAGCGGAAGTGAGCGGTGGAATTATTCTGATTGGAATCGGCTTCAAAATTCTGATAGAGCATCTGGCATGAGTTGGATATAGAAAAATTAAAAAGGTAGGTTTTATAAAACCTACCTTTTTTGGCTGCGGGAATAGGATTCGAACCCATACAAAGTGAGTCAGAGTCACTCGTGCTACCTTTACACAATCCCGCAATATTTACAACGTTTAATAGTATAGCATATTTTTAAAAATATGTCAAGCTTTTTTTTGAAAAAAGTAAATTTTTTTTAAGTTAGCCTGACTTGGGAATAAAACGGCCCTGTGTTTTTAGAACGGGAAACAATAGCATCACGTTATGCTGAAATATTAAATTTTCATCTTTTTGCCCTCCGGGTATTTTTCACATCGTCTTCTATCATATTTTAAGCTAAGATTCAGTAAAGAAGAACGATAACCTATTGCAAAAAAATGTAAGATGCTGTATACTTGTGTCGCGGTTTTTCGGGGAATTTTTTTCTTCTCCTTTTACCGTGCTAAAATATTCATTCGGAGGTGTTCCCCATGGAACAACAGTCACTCTTTCTTGGGTTGTCTGTCCTCACGGCGCTGCTTGCTTTTGCATATGCAGCGTACCTTTACCTGTGGGTAAAGAAGCAGAGTACAGTCAACAAGAAAATCATAGAAGTGTCTGCACTAATTAAGCAGGGTGCAAATACTTTTATGCGTCGTGAGTACAAAATCCTTGCCTTGTTTGCGGCAGTGATTGCAGTGCTCATCTTCCTCTGTCTGCCTTCCCCCATCTGGAAAGAAGGCGCAGAAATTTCCTCTAACATCGGTATGGCAGTTTCCTATATCTTAGGTACAGCACTTTCCGCAGTAGCAGGAAAAATCGGCATTATGGTTGCCACACTTTCTAACTCCCGTGCGGCAGAAGCTGCACAAAAAGGCATTAAGCCCGCATTCCTAATCGGTTTCCGCGGCGGTGCTGTTATGGGACTTCTCGTTGTGGGTTGCTCCCTCCTCGGCGTTGCGGCAGTGCTTTGGGCTGTAGGCGATGCTTCCATTCTTCTGGGCTTCTCCTTTGGTGCAAGCTCTCTGGCTCTCTTTGCAAAAGCAGGTGGTGGTATTTTCACAAAAACTGCAGACGTTTCTGCTGATATCACCGGTAAGGTAGAGCTGGGTATCCCGGAAGACGACCCCAGAAACCCCGCTGTTATTGCTGACAACGTTGGCGATAACGTTGGTGACGTTGCAGGTATGGGTGCTGACCTTTTCGACTCTAACGTAGCTGCAATGGCATCTGCTCTGGTTATTGCAAAATCTCTGGGTGCTGACTTTGCAAATACTTCTATGGTATTTTGCTACGCAATCCTCGGACTTCTGTCCTCTATTCTTGGTATCGCTACCGCAAGAATCGGCAAAAACGGTAACCCCACAAAGGCCCTCAACTCTTCTACATATGTTACAACCGCTATCTTCCTTGTGCTGACAGCGATTGCAACTGCAGTATTTGAAGGTTTCTCCTGGCGCATCTGGGGTGCTTCTTCCGTAGGTCTTCTCGTTGGTGTTATCATCGGTCTTGCAACAGACTACTTTACCGATGACTCGAAACCCATCGTTAAGAAGGCAGCACATGCTTCCGCATCCGGTCCGGCATTTACCGTTCTTTCCGGTGTTTCCTACGGTTTTATTTCCGCTCTGCCCGCTATGGTGGGTATTGCAGTTTCTGCATTGGCAGCGTACAAAATCTGTGAACCCATGGGTGACGGATATGCACTCTTCGGTATTTCCATGGCAGCAGTTGGTATGCTTTCCATCGTTGGTATGATTATTTCCAATGACGCATATGGTCCGATCGTTGATAACTCCCGTGGTCTTGCAGAAATGGGTGAGCTCGGTGAAGAAACAATCCGTATTGCAGACGAACTGGACAGCGCAGGTAACACTGTAAAAGCTGTTACAAAGGGCTTCTCCATAGGTGCTGCAGGTCTTACGGTTATTTCTCTTCTCGGTGCCTTTATGTCGGAGGTTAACGTTGCGCTTGTAAATGCAGGCAAAGAAGTTATTACCGGCTTTGACATTATGAATCCCACCGTATTTTTCGGTGTGCTTATCGGCGCTGCTATCCCTGCTGTGTTCTCTGCAATGCTGATTCTCGGCGTTGATAAGAATGCACAGCGTATGGTTGCAGAAATTCATCGTCAGTTCAAGTCCATCAAGGGTCTCCGTGAAGGTACAGCAAAGCCGGAATACGATAAGTGTATCGACATTGCAACCACAGGCGCACTGCGTGAACTGATTCCCGCAGGTCTCATGAGTATTATTGCAACGATTGTTGTTGGTATCATCGGCGGTCCGTCTGCAATCGGCGGTTTCCTTTTAGGTAACATCGTAAGCGGTCTGCTTCTGGCGCTCTTTATGTCCAACTCCGGCGGCCTCTGGGATAACTCCAAGAAGTACGTTGAAGCCGGAAACGAAGGCGGTAAGGGTAGCGAAGCGCACAAGGCTGCTGTTATTGGCGACACAGTCGGTGATCCGTTTAAGGACACAGCAGGTCCTTCCATTAATACACAGATTACAGTTGTATCTTTGGTATCGTCCTTGCTGGCTCCGCTCTTTGTAGCACTTTCAATTTTTGGTTAACCATCATTTTATTTAACAACTCCCAAAGAAAGGGGATGTAAAAAAAGTCCAGACCGCAAAAAGGCAAGAAAACCAATAAAATTTTATAGTTTACTAAGCTTTGGCTTTGTAAAAACGTAGAAAAATTTCATTACATTCAATTTTTCTGTGTTTTAAAGCCTTTTTGCTA
>JAZQJL010000017.1:0-8119 GCA_045541595.1 Lachnospiraceae bacterium
CTCCGAAGGGGAAATGGGTGTGTTAAAAGGACATATCCCGCTGACTGCAATTTTAGTTCCGGGTGTTTTAAAGATTAAAGAAGACGGGCAGGAAAAAACTGCAGCATTGCATGACGGCTTCGTGGAAATTTTTCAGGACCACATGACAATTCTGGCGGAATCCTGCGAATGGCCGGAAGAAATCGATTTACACCGTGCAGAGGAATCCAAAGAACGTGCCGAAAGGCGACTTCAAAGCGGCGACAGCAATGTGAATATTGCAAGAGCGGAACTGTCCCTCAGGAAGGCATTAATCCGAATTCAGCTGGCGGAAAAATAAAATTAAATTTAGAATCCCGGTTTTGTTAAGTTGACGCTGAGTCCGGATAACAGAACCGGGATTTTTTCTTCATAGGAAATTCTTTGTTTTTGGAACGAATATTGGCAACAGAACTAATTTAGAACAGGTTCGGATACCGGAAAATGGCAGAAATGTTTGTGACAAAAAAAGATTTGTGTATAAAATTACAGATACCTCTTGAAATTTTCAGAAAATACATTTATAATAGAGTCATAGAACTATGTTATGCTTTTGCATAAGGGGTTTGGGAGGTAATCTATGAAGTACGAAGAACTTGTTGCAAGAGTTGCGGATGCGATGAAACTGGCGAAAGTCAGCCATCAGGTGGGCCATGTGGCATTCCAGTTCAATGTGGAAGGCGAAGCGGAAGGTTACTTTTATGTGGAAATCGATGACGGAAAGGTGAATGTGGCACCATATGAGTACTACGATAGGGATATCATTATTGTAACCACCGCGGATGTTATCGTACAGATGCTGGAGAGCGGGGTAACGCCACGGGTGGCATATACTAATGGTCAGTTAAAAGTATATGGTGACAGCAGACTTTTGGAACTGTTGCCGATGGGATGCTAATTTATCAAATATTTAATCAGAATATCAGTGAATATATGGATACGGGACTGCTCAAAAATTCGGGCAGTCTCGTTCTTTGTTGTGGTAGTGTAATAATGTGAATACGGTGGATTTTTACTATAAGATGTGGTATGATGCACTTGATATTCAGATTAGGGAGGCTGCTATGGATACAAGTGATATTAGTGCACGTATAGATTTTCAAACGATAAGGAAATCGGCAAAGTTGGGGAACTGCAATTCTATGTTTATGCTTGGATGTTACTATGCGGAAGGGCATGGTGTAAAAGCGAATATGCGTCGGGCAAGAAAATGGTGGAAAAAAGCCGCAAAAGCCGGAGATGCCAATGGACAGTATAACGTGGGCGTTATGTATATGTTAGGCGACGGAGTCGAGAAAAACTATGAAATGGTGGAATTCTGGCTAAAAAAAGCAGCGGAACAGGGATATGTAATTGCTCAGAATGAATTGGGGTATATGTATCAAAACGGTCTTGGCGTGGAACAAAATATGGAAAAGGCGTTAGAATGGTATCAGAAGGCAGCAGAGCGGGGCTTTTATCTGGCGGAATATAATATGGGCCAGGCATATGAAAACGGATTTGGTGTAGAAAAGAATATAACGAAAGCCTTTGAATGGTACATTAAGGCGGCAGAGCAGGGATGCGCGGAGGCAGAGTGCCAGGTAGGTTGGATGTACAGCGAGGGCCTGGGGGTAGAAAAGAATCAGGAAGCTGCAGTGAACTGGTATGTAAAATCAGCAAACAAAGGGTTCTGCAGAGGAATCAATAACGTAGGCTGGGAACATGAACGGGGCGGTGTGCTGAAAAAGGATTTGGAAAAAGCCTTTGAATGGTATATGAGAGCCGCAGAAATGGAAGATCCGCTCGCTCAAAGGAATATAGGCCGTTTTTATTATAAAGGGCTTGGTGTGGAACAGAATTATGAGAAGGCTGCAGAGTGGACGCGAAAAGCCGCTGAACAGGGAGAAGCAGAAGCACAAAGCATGTTGGGATATATGTATCAGCATGGACAAGGTGTAGAGAAGAACGGAGAAGCAGCAATAGAGTGGTACATAAAAGCTGTGAAACAGGGGCATGCCATGGCAATTAATAATCTGGCGTGGGAATATGAACAGGGAACTGTGCTGGAAAAAGATTGGAGTCGGGCTTTTGAATTATATATGGAAGCCGCCAGACAGGGAAAAGAGGCCGCACAGAGAAACTTGGGACGAATGTACCTCAAAGGGACAGGTGTAGAGCGGGATGATGCCAAAGCACTGGAGTGGATTCAAAAAGCAGTGGAAAACGGGGATGCTCCGGCTCACCGGATTTTAGGATATATGTATGAAAACGGGAGAGGCGTAGAGGCAAATTGGGAAACGGCACTGGAATGGTATAAAAAAGCTGTGGAACTGGGAGATGAAAAGACAAGAAAATATTTGGAAGAACGGAACAAACAGTAGGACAATTACCCAATGTTTCATTGACACCGGGTGGTTAAAACGGTATTATTAAAGATGGGAAAGTGTGCATAATAGTAAAGAGTAGAACACGAGAAATAACAGATAGAAACAAGTATAAATTTGAGCGTTGGAAGGAGAAATCTGCTATGAAAATTAAGTTTTGCGGTGCGGTAAATGAAGTGACGGGTTCCTGTCATTTGCTAACAACAGAAAAACATCAGATTTTATTAGATTGCGGCATGTTTCAGGGTGGCAAAAAGGAGGAAGCGCAGAATACAGAACCGTTTCCCTTTCACCCGGCAGAAATCGAATGTGTTATATTGAGCCACGCTCACGTGGATCATTGCGGCAGACTGCCTCTTCTTGTAAAACAGGGATTTACGGGGCCGATTTATTGTACGGATGCTACGGCAGATCTGCTTAAAGTCATGATTCCGGACTGCGCCCATATTCAGCAAAAGGAAGCGGAGTGGCAGAGCAAAAAGGCGGTAAGAAAGGGACTTCCGCCGGTGGAACCGATGTACACCATGGAGGACGCCAATGCAGCATTAAAGCAGGTAACGCCGATTTTATATGACCAGTTATTTGTTGTTAATGACCAGATGCATGCCGTGTTTAACGACGCGGGCCATATCCTTGGCTCTGCCATCACAGAACTTTGGATTACAGAAAATGATAAAACCGTAAAGCTGGTTTATACCGGTGATATCGGTGTGGATGACAGACCGATCCTACGGGATCCGGTAAAGATTAAGAAGGCGGACTTTGTGGTGATGGAATCCACCTACGGTGACCGTCTGCATGAAAGCAATGAGTCCAGTATCAAAGCGCTGATTGACATTATTGCGGACACGGTAAAACGCGGGGGCAACGTAATTATTCCGGCGTTTGCGGTGGGACGTACCCAGGAACTGATTTATGAATTGAACCGGTTCTATGAGTCCGATAAGTACTACCATGACCTGCTTAGCAGGGTGCAGGTTTATATCGACAGCCCGATGGCGGTAACCACTACCCAGGTGTTTAGAAAGAATGCCCAGGTGTTTGATAAAGAGACAAGAGATTATATTCTTGCGGGAGACAATCCGTTGGACTTCCCGAACCTGAATTTTACAAGAACCAGTGATGAGTCCAAGGCGTTGAATGATGACAGCTGTCCAAAGATTATTATTTCTGCCAGCGGCATGTGTGATGCGGGACGTATCCGCCATCATTTAAAGCACAATCTTTGGAATTCGAAGAGCAGTATCGTGTTCGTGGGCTATCAGGCAAACGGAACCTTGGGACGCCGTATTGTGGACGGAGAAAAGGAATTGTCTGTCCTTGGAGAAAAGATTCTGGTGCAGGCAAAAATTTATAATCTGGAGGGCTTCTCCGGCCACGCTGACTACGAAGGACTGCTGGACTGGGTAAAGGGGCTTAAGAAAGCACCACAGCATATTTTCCTGGTACACGGTGAAACAGAGGCGAAGGAAGCATTGGAAAAGAAAATCAGAGAGACTACGGGCTATCCGTGTGATGCCATTCACGGTGTAACCGAGGTTGATTTGGCAGATGCAGAGGGCATGACCTTTGAAGAAGCTACGGAAGAACTGGTGGATGAAGAACAGGTTCGTGCGCTGCAGGATAAGCTGGCAGACCTTCAGGAAACCGTCAATGAGTTTTTAGTGAATGCCAATATGATGGTGGAGGAAAAACTGACACCGGAGCATCTGATTGAGATTAAGAATGCAGTAATGCAGTTGGAAAAAGAAACAATCCAGCTCGGTATGACGGTAACAAAAGAAGGAAGAAAATAGGACAATAACAAGGGGATGAATTACGATGAACGATGATTTTATTACAATGACCATAGGAAAACAAAAGAACATTGCGCTGATTGCCCATGATGGCAAAAAGGCAGAAATTGTGGAGTGGTGCAAAACCAACAAGGAAATTTTAAAGGGACATTTCCTGTCCGGTACCGGCACCACGGCACGTATGATTACAGAGGCCACCGGTCTGCCGGTTCGTGGCTATAATTCCGGCCCGCTGGGTGGTGACCAGCAAATCGGTGCAAAAATTGTAGAAGGAAAAATTGATTTCGTTGTATTCTTTTCCGATCCGTTTGCGGCCCAGCCTCATGACCCGGACGTAAAGGCCCTGCTTCGTATTGCCCAGGTGTACGATATTCCGATGGCAAACAATAAGGCCACTGCAGATTTTCTCCTGCGTTCCGCTTTGATGGATGAAGAGTATGATCATAATATCATCAATTTTAACAAGAAGATTAAAGAGCGGGCAGAGAATTTGAAGTAATACTTAGAAAGAGGATACTATGTTTAAAGTTGTTTTATGGGATGTGGATGCTACTCTCCTGAACTTTGAGCGGGCAGAGGAAGCCGGCATCCGCGGCTGTTTTGAACGATATCATTTAGGTGAATGTACCGATGAAATGCTAGAGGCGTATAAGAAAATAAATCGTGGTTACTGGGAAATGATGGAGCGGGGCGAAATAGAGAAGCCGGTGCTTCTGGTAAAGCGTTTTGAAGATTTCTTAAGGGCCTATGGCTTGGATGTTTCGGTGGCGGCCGATGTAAATGCACTGTATCAGGTTCTTTTGGGGGACACGGTTGTTTTTTACGACCATGCGTTAGAAACCGTGCAGGCCTTAAAAGGCAAAGTGCTTCAGTGCGCCGTGACCAACGGTACCAAGGTGGCTCAGGACAGAAAGCTGAAAAATTCCGGTCTCGAAAAGGAGTTTGACCACATTTTTATTTCCGAAGTAGTCGGCATGGAAAAGCCAAACAAAGGCTTCTTCGATGCGGTGTTTGCAGAGATTGGTGAATACTCCGGGGATGAGGTTCTGATTGTGGGCGATTCCCTTACCAGTGATATCCGGGGTGGCATGAATGCAGGAATCAAGACCTGCTGGTTTAATCCAAAGGGTGTGGCAAATACAAGCAATTTGAAACCGGATTATGAAATCCGGGATTTGGAGGAAGTGCCGGGGATTGTGAAAATTTGATGGATTGGTGAAAGGAACCCGCTAGTTTTGCAAAATTTGAAAGACCAACGGAAAGGACTTAAGTGGATTGTTTGTTGGTAAAGGAGCAGTTTTATGGAAAAAGGCAGAATCGTATTCTTAAATGGGGTCACCAGCTCTGGGAAAACTTCCATTGTGGAAGCATTGCAGGAGCGGGATGACGTGTTCTTTTATGTGGTAGCCAATGACCTGTTCCAGGAGATGGTTGGAGAAAAATTCTTGCAGGAAAACTACTGGAAGTATCTGAGTGAAGTCATCATTATGATGTACCACACCGCAAAGCTGTATTCTGACATGGGCAAGAATGTGCTGATCGACGGAATTTTAGTGGAGCGGGAAGAAATTAAACCGCATTATAAACAGCTGATGGAGATTCTAAAAGATAATCCGCTGGATATTGTGGAGGTGTTTTGTCCGCTGGAAATTTGCAGACAGAGAAATATTGACCGTGGAGACCGCTATGAAATGCAATCCCGGGAGCAGTTTGAACTGATGACGGAGAATATCCGGTATAGCATGCGGGTGGATACCGGCGTGATGAGTTCTGCAGAGTGCGCGGAATTGATTGTGAAGACGCTGTTTGAGGAGTAAAAGAGGGATAAACTTGAAGTTGTAAAGCAGAAATCATGAGGCTTATCTATAGGAAATACATTTTGAGGGAGGTTTACATGAACTGGCTCAACATATGTGGACTTATATTTATCATCTTTATCATGATACCAAATATTATCTACGCCATCAAATGCAAAGATGGCTTCGTTAGCAAGTGGCAAAATAGAACGGTGGAATTACTGGAACAAATCGGTCGCTTTGGATGCTTTGGGTTTATGATAATTAACATCCCGGGAACCTGGTTCGGCTGGTGGTCTGATGAGGCGTTTGCAGTATATCTTGTGACCAATGCAGTGCTGGTGATGGCGTATTGCGTCATTTGGATTGCTTGCTTTAGGAAAAACACCGTGTTCCGGGCGTTGGCACTTTCTGTACTGCCATCAATAATATTTTTATTCAGCGGTATTATGAGCCGATCGGTGCCGTTAATTATTTCGGCAATGATGTTTGCGCCGTGCCATATATTGATTTCATACAAAAATGTAAAAAGGCTGAAAGGATTTAAACAGTGAAGATTTTATTAGTGGCAGTAAATGCAAAATACATACATTCCAATTTAGCGGTATACTGCCTGAAATCCTATGCGGCATCCAAAGGGCATGCGGTGGAACTTGCGGAGTACACCATCAATCAGCAGGAAGGGGAGGTTCTGCGGGACTTGTACCGGCAAAAGGCAGATGTTGTAGCGTTCTCCTGCTATATTTGGAACATAGAATTTATTAAGGGAATCATAAAAGATTATAAAAAGGTGTGCCCGGGCAACGAAATCTGGCTGGGTGGTCCGGAGGTGTCCTATCGGGGGACGGAAGTTTTAAAAGAACTGCCGGAGGTCCGGGGTGTTATGGTTGGCGAAGGAGAAGAAACCTTTGCCAAGCTGGTGGAAGTATATAAAACAAAGGCAGATAATGACATGCCATGGAGGAATATTCCAGGCATTGTGGTCCGGCGGCAGGATGGTGAAATTCTGACTACAGAACAAGCACTTCCTTTGGACTTTTCCGCGCTTCCTTTTCCTTATGGCAACGGTAGTGTCACTGTGGAGGGTGAAGTGCCGCTGGAGGCTTTTGAAAATCGCATCATCTATTATGAATCCAGCCGGGGGTGTCCGTTTTCCTGTGCCTATTGCCTGTCTTCCGTTGACAAGCGGGTGCGGTTCCGGGACATGGAGCTGGTAAAGAAGGAACTGAAATTTTTCCTGGACAGAAAAGTGCCTCAAATTAAATTTATTGACCGAACCTTTAACGTGAGCGGTCCGCGGACCGTGGAACTGCTGCGGTTCTTTAAAGATAATGATAACGGCGTCACCAATTTTCATTGCGAAATTGCGGCGGAACTTTTGACAGAGGAGCAGATTGGACTTTTGAATTCCCTGCGGCCGGGGCTGGTACAGCTGGAAATCGGTGTACAGTCCACAAACGCGGAAACTCTTCATGCAGTTCACAGAAAAACAGAGCTTGCACTTTTAAAAGAAAAGGTGGCGGCAGTCCGGGAGAGAAATAACGTACATATTCATTTAGATTTGATTGCGGGACTTCCGAAGGAAGATTTGGAGTCTTTTAGGGAGTCTTTCAACGAAGTGTACCGCATGAATCCGCATCAGCTTCAACTTGGATTTCTGAAGGTCCTTTCCGGTGCGCCGATGGAGCAAATGGCAAAAGAAGCGGACATTGCGTATCAGAGTGCGCCGCCGTATGAGGTGCTGTCCACAAAGTGGCTGAGCTTCGAGGAACTCATTCTTCTCAAAAAAGTGGAAGAAATGGTAGAAGTTTATTATAACAGCGGGCAGTTCGTTTATAGTATGCTGTATTTGCAGCACTATTTTGCGGAGCCCTTCGCATTATACGAGAAACTGGCGCAGTATTATGAAAACAAGCAATATATAGGAATGAAAATTTCCAGAAATAAACGATATGAGATTTTATCGGAGTTTGCCGGAGAGATGCTGGCGAAAGAAAAAGAGGAGGTTTTTAACCAAATCCTTTTTTATGATTATTGTCTGAGAGAAAAACCAAAGTCCAGACCATCCTTTGCACCACAGAGCCGGTTGGACAAGCAGACCTTGAAGGAGGCCTATCTGGCCTTTATGGACAGCCTGAACAGC
>JAZQJL010000018.1:0-4625 GCA_045541595.1 Lachnospiraceae bacterium
CTTGGCTCACAGAACGACATGGCTACGATCCGACTTGTCTCTTTGCCACATAATTTGGATGATAAATTTCGTCAACAAGGCCAGTTGCCAGACCAATCTGGTTACCATAGGAGCTGTAACCGTTAGCCGCACCGGTAACAATCTTTCTCTGAGGAAGCTTACCGGATAAGGTATCCTTAATAGCTACGGTTGGGTCAGCTGCGCCGGTAACACGCATAGCCTGATATACATAACCACGACCGGAAAGTGGGTCACGGATAGCACCGCCAAGGCAGGTAGCCGCACCACCGAAAGGCTCGATTTCGGTTGGATGATTGTGGGTTTCGTTCTTGAAGAATACTAACCACTCTTCGGTCTTGCCGTCGATTTCTACAGGCACGATGATGGAGCAGGCATTGATTTCGTCGGATACTTCCATATCCTCTAATTTGCCGTCTGCCCGGAGCTGCTTCATGGCAAAGATAGCAAGATCCATTAAGCAGACAAATTTATCGTCACGGCCGGCATACATTACTTCACGACTCTTTAAATAGCTCTGATAAGAAGCTTCGATTGGTGCCTTGTAGTCGCCGTCTTCAAATGTTACACTGGTTAATTCGGTAGAGAAAGTGGTATGACGGCAGTGGTCAGACCAGTAAGTATCCAGCACGCGGATTTCAGTTACGGACGGATCTCTCTTCTCTTCGTTCTTGAAATAATTCTGAATATGTAAGAAATCCTTAAAGGTCATGGCAAGACCTAAGGAATCATACAGTACCTTAAGCTCAGCTTCCGGCATATCCTTGAAACCATCATAGATGATAACATCCGCAGGATCTTCAAATACGGTGTTAAGAGTTTCCGGCTTTGTTTCGGATGCCGCACGGGAATCCACCGGGTTGATGCAGTAGCTCTTGATTGCTTCTACTTCCTCCTCGGTAACAGTACCGCTGAGTACATACGTAGTTGCACTGCGGATTACCGGCTCTTCGCTCTCGTTTAAGAGCTTTACACACTGTTCAGCAGAGTCTGCTCGCTGGTCGAACTGGCCCGGAAGATATTCTACGGAGAATACCTTGTCACCGGCATTCCTTTCAAAAGTTTCTTCATATACATAGTCAACAGGAGGCTCGGAAAACACGGTAACTAATGCTTTCTTATAAGTTTCCTCACTTACATTTTCCACATCGTAGCGCACAAGAACACGCACACCGGACACCGTCTGGATGTTTAAGTATTCTTTGATTTCATTCATGAGTTCTTCGGCTCTAACTGCGTAGGCCGGCTTTTTTTCGGCATAAACTCTTCTTACATTAGCCATCGAATTTTTCCTCCCTGATTATATCTCTTATATTTGCATCGGTTGTATGTCCTGATTTCATAAAACCTTACATATGTCATTGTACCACAGAGTTTATCATTATGGAAATTAATAAATGTTAATACTTTTATTAAATCTACTTATGTGATATAATATGCCGTAGAAAGCACCACGCTTTAGACTCATTTACAATCTTTAGCCGCAGTTTTTGCAATATAATATCCAAATGTCCGGCATCTCTGACGCAGTTGTACGATTCGGACGGACTTCACGTCCGGAAGAAGCGAACAACTGTTAGGAAGAGTCAGACGAACATGGATATCATATTGCAAAGACTGCCTAAAGAGTACAAAGGAGGATTCCCATGGACGTCAACTACGAACTTTACAAAGTCTTTTATCATGTGGCAAAATCCCTGAGCTTTTCTGACGCTGCCCAGGAGCTTTTCATCTCCCAGTCCGCCGTCAGCCAGTCCATCAAGGTATTGGAACGCCGCCTGGGACAAACTTTATTTACCCGTAGCACCAAAAAGGTTTCCCTCACCAAAGAAGGGGAAATTTTATTTAAGCACATTGAGCCTGCCATCAACCTGATTGTCAAAGGAGAAGGCCAGCTGCTTTCCGCAAAAGAATCCGGCGGAGTCCAGCTGCGGATTGCGGCCAATGACACCATCTGCCGCTATTTCCTTGTGCCGTATTTTAACCGTTTTCACCAGAAGTATCCGGATGTACATATTAAAGTGATGAATGCATCTTCCCAGCAGTGTGCGGGCTATCTGGACGGCAACCATGCCGACCTTATCATTACCAATTCCCCAAATCCGGCACTGAACAACACGATGCACATCACTACCATAAAGGAATTCCGTGACATTTTCATTGCAGATAAAACCGCTTATCCGTTTGAAGACAAAGAGATGAGCCTGCGGGAATTATCCTCCCTGCCAATCCTGATGTTGGAGAAAACCTCCACCACCAGCGTATTTCTGCATGAACAATTTTTAAGTCACTCCATCGACCTGGCTCCGGCCATCGAGTTAAGCAGTAATGACTTATTGGTAGATTTGGCCTCCATCGGTCTGGGCATCGCCTTTGTTCCTGATTACTGTGTTACCGAACACACTCCGGCCAATCTGTATACCTTAAAAATAAAGGATAATATCCCCTCCCGTAAGCTGGTGGCCGCTTATGATTCCGGTCTGCCTCTTACCGAGCCGGCAAAGTTCTTCCTGGAGCTTCTTCAGGAAGCAGAATAACCCCCGGCCAACGATTCATTCAGAAAGGAACCAACGCCCATGATTGACAGTATTATTTTTGACTTAGACGGTACCATGTGGGACACCACCGAAGACGCCGCAAAGATCTGGACAGAAGTGATAAAGCGCTATCCGGATGTTACCGACGAAATCACCGGTCCAAAGCTGAAGTCCTTATATGGTCTTCCTTTGGTAGACATTGCCGTAAAGCTCTTTACCAGCGTACCCGCAGAGCGCGGTATCGAAATTATGAGAGTCTGCGTGGTGGAACAGTGTCCGTATCTTACAGAGCACGGTGGAATTCTTCTCGGAAACATTGAAGAAACCTTAAAGAAATTAGCAGAAAAATATAAGCTCTTCATCGTCAGCAACTGCGAGGACGGCTATATCCAGTCCTATCTGGAGGGACATGACTTCGGCAAATACTTTACCGACTTCGCCTGCCCGGGCACTACCGGCCTGCTAAAGGGCGATAATATTAAGCTGATGGTGGAGCGCCATAATTTAACCGCTCCGGTTTATGTAGGCGATACCTACGGCGACCAGACCGCTGCTGCAGAGGCCGGCGTTCCGTTTGCTTTTGCCGCTTACGGCTTTGGCGAAGCAACCGCATATGACTACAGGCTTTCTTCCTTTGAAGAACTGGCAGCACTTTTTTAATCTGCATGCAGGCTGTACACACCTTAGAATCAAGGAGAGTAACTACTATGAAACCAATTGCAAGTTTTACCATCAATCACTTAACACTGCTTCCCGGCATCTATGTGTCCCGTAAGGACAAGGTCGGTGAAGAAACCATTACCACCTTTGACATCCGCATGACCCGTCCAAACTTCGAACCGGTCATGAATACTGCCGAGCTTCACACCATCGAGCATTTGGCTGCCACATTCCTGCGCAACCACAAAGACTTCGGCTCCAAGGTCGTTTACTTCGGGCCAATGGGTTGTCGCACCGGTTGCTACCTGTTACTGGCCGGAGACTACGAATCCGGAGAAATTGTTCCTTTGATGAAGGAACTGTTCACCTTTATCCGGGACTATAAAGAAGAGGTTCCGGGGGCGTCCGCCATTGCCTGCGGCAACTATCTGGACATGAACCTGCCAATGGCAAATTACCTGGCAGACAAGTTTTTAAGCGAAGTGCTGGAAAACATCTCTGAAGAACGTCTGGTTTACCCGGAGTAAAACGCTTATTTACGAAATAAAAAGCCCTGTGGAGACTTTCCACAGGGCTTTTTTTGCATCATTACAATTTAAAAAACTTCATCTCTTCTTCTAATATAGCAGAAATTCTTTGTAACTGCTCCGCAGAATCTGCTAGGGCTCCGATTGTAGAACTAAGCTCCGCCATGGAAGCAGTTGTTTCTTCGGAAGAAGCCGCATTTTCTTCAGAAATGGCGGAAAGGTTAGAAATAATATCTACCACAGAAATTCTTGCGGAATCACAGATTTCTGTCTGACCCTTGATGCCGTTTGTTTCTTCTCTGGACTCTTCAATACCATTTGCCACATTCGCAAACTGATTCTTTGTTTCTTCCAGTTTTTCCTTCTGTTCATTTACAATAGCCTGTACTTCCTGCATTACCTTTACTGTCTGCTCGGATTCTTTAATTAACTCACCGATAATTGTGGTAATATGCTGCGCCGAACTTCCTGACTGCTCCGCAAGGCTTCTGATCTGATCAGCAACCACAGCAAAGCCGCGTCCCTGATCACCGGCTCTGGCCGCCTCGATAGACGCATTTAAAGAAAGTAAGTTCGTCTGGGATGCAATGTCTGTAATGATTTCCACGGCCTCACTGATCTTATTTGCAGAATCATTTGTTGCATAGATTTGCTTGGAAATACGCTCCACAGCCTCCATAGTACGGTCATTGGAATTGGATAAATCCTGTATAATCTGCAACGAATCATCTCCGGATTGTTTCATCTGTCCGGAAGTTGCATCCAGCACGGCTACACTTTCTACAATATGTTCAATTACCATTCCCATCTCATTAATACGGCCGGATGCTGTTTCAATTTCTTCGGCCTGAGAAGATGCACCCCTTGCAATATCATTTACAGC
>JAZQJL010000019.1:0-3027 GCA_045541595.1 Lachnospiraceae bacterium
GTCTTTGAAAATCAGTTCACAAAACGGAGAGCAATCCAGGGCATCCAGACCGTAAATACCCATGATGGCAATATTGACATCTCCCTTTTGCACCATCTTGTATTCTTTCATTCCATACGCTTCAAACGCAGCCAGCAGGGCATCTCTTGCATCACTTTGCGGCTCTGCCTTAGTAGCTTCCAAATCCAGGTTGGAAATAATCATGGCAGGCACCTTTTCGTTGCTGTTTAAAGCTGTCATCAGAGAATTTGCCAAACCGTCCGGTCCGAAGTCAAACTCATGGTTGCCGATGGTTGTGGCTTCCACTCCCATGGCACCTAAGGTCCGAAGCTCCGCGGCATCTGTTTCAAAAACAGATTGTACTACCGTACCCATAGAAAAGTCACCGGCATCTACAAACAGAGTGTCCGGATTTTTGGCAAACTGCTGCTTTGCCAAAGTCATCATGCGGGCCAAACCACCCACCTGCACTGCTTCTCCATCCTTCATAACCGTAAAAGAATTTAAGTGAGAATGCATGTCATGCATAAATAACAGATCGAGCTTTTTTGGCTCTTCTGTCGCACCGGCAAATCCGGGAATTGCGGCGGTAAGCACCATAACAACGGTCAATACTGCCATCAGAAGTTTCTTTCCAGCTTTCATTATTGTATCCTCATTTCTTTTTTTCTTAAATAAAATCCATTGTTACTTTATCATATTTTCATGGAAAATACAATTTTCTTTTTCCTATTGACTTTTTGTATGTTTTGTATTACTATCAATAATACAAACAGAACAATAAATTCAATCAGGATGATTTCACAATAGTTCCATCATTTTATCGAAAGGAGATTGCTTGCATGTTACTGAAACTGGATTTCGCCCTGGACACTCCAATCTATTTGCAAATTCGCAACCAGATTGTCCTTGGTATTGCAAACGGAGAATTAAAACCCGGCGAAAAACTACCGCCCATCCGCACACTGGCAGCAGAAACCGGCGTCAACACCATGACCGTCAATAAAGCATATCAACTATTGAAGCAGGAGGGCTACTTAATTACAGACCGTCGTCTTGGTGCCATGATTAATCCGGCCAGAGTCCCGGAGCAGCACCCGCCGCTCTCAGAACATCCGGGATTAAAGCTGTTACTCTCCGAGCTATATGTTGACGGAATTACCAAAGAAGAGCTGCTGGAAACCTGCAACAAATTATATGATGAACTTGAAAAAGGAGGAGCGTTATGAGTTACATTGCCGTTTTAAATCTGTTTCTGGCTATCTGTTTTGTGCCGATTCTGTTCGTTATGTACTTTGTCATACTGAATGAGCGCAGGCCAAAGAACAACCTCATTCTTTCCACTACACTTCCAAAGGAAGCCTGGGAAGACGAACGTGTTTTGACCATCAAACGCAGATTTACCAGAGAGCTTACCATCACCTGTCTTCTGCTGGCTCTGCTCTATCTGCCAACACTTTTTATGGAACATATTTCCTTTATCATGACTTACGTTATGCTCTGGCTGGATGCTATTATTATTGTACCGTATATTCCCTATTGCAGGGCCGTTAAGTTCATGCGCGCCTTAAAAAAAGAGAACTGGTATCATCCGGAACTGGTAAAAGTTCAGGTGACAGATACCTCTCTTGCCACTGTATTCGAGGAGAAGCAAAACACCTATACCTTTGTGAACTTTCTTCTGCCTCTGTTGGTCAGCCTGATTCCGTTGTTATACCCGCTGGCAGTTCCTGTGGAGGGCTCTCTGACCACCCTGTTAATTGTTGTGTTATGCAATGCTTCTACCATTTTGGCCGCATACTATTGCTATCACATGCTCCGCAAAAAAGAGGACCGTGTCAACAGTGATGTTACTCTTTCTGCAGTTCTAACCCGCATCCGCCGCTATTACTGGGGTAAATGCTGGCTCTACATCAGTTGGGCCGGTGCCATCCTCAGCTTTAGTTCTCTTTTGCTTTTTGTTTCCGAATGGGCCTTTCTGATTGTCATGGGCCTCTTCGTAACCGGCATTCTTGCCCTTGCCGTTGGCATGGAGTTCAAAATCCGTAAGGAACAGCAACGCCTTAATAAAGAACAACCTTCGGAAATTCTGATGGACGAGGATGACTACTGGCCGTATGGTATTGTATACTATAACAAAAACGATTCCAACCTTATGGTAAATTCCCGCATCGGCATGGGGGTTACCACAAACTTTGCACATCCGGCAGGAAAAGCACTGGACATTTTCGCCCTTGTTCTGCTGATTTTACTTCCTTTTATCGGCTTGTTTACCGTAAAAGAAGAATTTACGGAGCCAAAGGTGGTATTAACGGAAACCGCCCTGGAGGCACATCATACCGATGCGGAATATACCATCCCTCTGGAAAATATTTATGCAGTATCCTTTCTGCAGGAAATGCCGGAAGTATCTAAATCCTGGGGCAGTAATTTCCCGCATCTGTACAAAGGCAAATTCACCATCAAGGATATCAGTCAAACCGGCAATCTCTGTTTAGACCCGTATGATACTGCCTTTCTGCTGATACGAACCACCGATGGGAAGTACTATTTATTTAGTATGGAGGATTCCGTCGAACTGAACAGAATCTACAATGAACTCATCTCAAAATAGGGAAATTTTTTCCACGAAAAGGAGGTATTTATTATGTCACCCGGAATTTACGCTTTTTCAGCTTTTGCCCTCATCGGCCTGTTTTTCCTTATTATTGGCATCCGCTGCTTCTTCTCTGATAAACCAAGCGGCTTCTGGGCCAATGCAGAGCAGTTTGAAGTAACCGATGTCCGGGCATACAATAATGCCATGGGAAAGCTTTGGATTGTAGCAGCCGTTCTGTATACCGCGTTAGGGCTGCCATTATTGAATCCTGAAAATATTTTGCCGGTAATTTTGATAACCATAGTTGGCTGCATGGTAGTCAGTATCGGAATTATGATATTTTTTACTACGGTAATTGAACCAAAATATAAAAAGAAATAGAAAAAAGCATATCTCTGAAGGAGCCGCTATCGGGTTCGAAAGAGATA
>JAZQJL010000020.1:0-11612 GCA_045541595.1 Lachnospiraceae bacterium
CCGGGATACCGGAATCGGCATGAGTGAAGAAACAAAAGCTCACATTTTTGATAAATTTTATCAGGGCGACACCTCAAGAAAGTCCCAGGGAAACGGGCTCGGACTTTCTATCTGCAAAGAGATTATAGATAAGTGCGGAGGCGAGATTTTGGTAGAGAGCGAACCGGGAGCCGGATCGGTGTTTGAGGTCAGAATTGCAAAGGAATAAGCGATAACTTGAAATTTGCTAATATATATACTGATTTTTGTGAAGTAGTGTATGCAATTAGAAAAAATATTGACTTTTTATAGTACAAAAATTAAAATAAAAGATAACAGCTAAGGACACAGACAAGTAAAAAGAATTTATGCATGTTTGCTAAGGAGAACCGGAATGATTCAGGAAATGCCGCAGAAAAAATTAGCATTTGAAGCGTATTTTGATATGTATTATCAGCAGGCTTTTAAGTATACGGTAAAAAAAATATCAAATTTCGATTTGGCGGAAGACTTGGTTATGGATTCCTTTTCGCGTTGCTACCAAAATTTTGAAAAATTTGATCCGAATCGTGCAAAATTTGTAACATGGTTTTATGTGGTGCTAAATAATAATATTAAAAATTTTTACCGGGATCATAAAGACCATGAGTTGTTGGAAAATCATTTAGAACTATCTGTGCAAGTCGGAGATGAAATGTTGGAAACGTTATACATTACTGAACTGAGAGATTTGCTCGCGAAAGCATTAAAAGAATTGCCGGACTTGCAACGCAAAATAATAATCTTAAAATACTTTAAAAATAAAACTTCTAATGAAATTGCTTTGGAATGCGGGATGACACCGGGGAATGTCAGAGTGCAATTATCCAGAACAATTGACAAAATAAAGGACTATTTCGAAAAAAATAATGTCGAATGGGAGTAAAGGTGTATGGCAGATCTGTTTAGAAAATCATCCATTGAGAAACTGGCTAATCCTGAGCAATTGGATAAAGCGATTACGGTTTCTTCTTCCATGTCATGGTTGGCTTTGCTGGGAGTCACTTTTGTAATTATTGTAACAGCTGTTTGGTCGGTTATCGGGACTTTGCCTACCACAGTGACGGTAAGCGGAATTATTGTGAATCCCACAGACACAGGCGCCGTGTATGCGGAGACTTCCGGCATAATTACTGAAATTGTAAAACAATCAGGAGAAAAATTATCCCAAAATGATGTAATTGCAAAAATGAAAAATTCCTCCGGAGAGGAATGCACTATTACAGCAAAACAAGCCGGAACCTTAACAGATATTCTTATTACTGTTAATACTCAGGTATATGCGGGGACAGAAGTTGCAAGATATACGCCAAAGGGAAACTTTGATCAAGTGCTGGTTTGCTATATTCCGCTCGCAATGATAAATCAATTAGAAGAAGATATGCAGGTCTTGGTTTATCCCTGCGCAATCGATTCACAGAAATACGGTCATATGGAAGCAGAAATAAAATATATAGGTGAGTATGCGGCAACGACAAGCAATATGCGATATGTAGTCGGCGCGGATAATATGATTGCTGAACAGTTTGTGACAAAGGGTCCGGTAGTTGCCGTGACTTGTGTTATGAAAGAGGATTCCTCTACGGAGAGCGGTTATTATTGGAGCAGCGAGAATGCAGAAGACCTGACAATAGCAAACGGTACGTTTGTGTCTGCAAAGATTGTGACAGAAGAGTGTGCGCCAATAACGAAGTTGATTCGTAATATTAAGGAGAAACTGGAGGACTAAAATGAGTCGCTATACAAAAACTCCAACGATATATCAGATGGAAGCAACGGAATGCGGCGCGGCGTCTCTGTCTATGATTTTTGCATACTTCGGAAAGCATCTTCCCTTAGAACAGATGAGAATTGAAACCGGTGTTTCACGAGATGGATGTAAGGCCGGAAATATTTTACGTGCAGCAAAAAAGCATGGCTTTGAATGCCACGGATACCGTAAAGAACCAACGGAACTAAGAAAGCTGCAACCACCGTGCATTATTCACTGGAATTTTAATCATTTTGTGGTTTTTGAAGGCTTTAAAGGAAAGTATGCATATATCAATGATCCGGCTGTGGGCAGACGTAAGCTGACAACAGAAGAATTAGATGCTTCTTTCACAGGTGTCGTTCTTACATTCAGACCGACGGAACAATTTAGAAAAACAAAAAAACAAAAAACATTGGCAAAATTTATTCATTCCAGAATTTCCGGACAATATGATGTTATATTTAAACTGCTGTTTGTAGGGTTATTATTAGTTTTTCCGGGAATGTTGCTCCCAATATTGTCTCAAATTTTTTTAGACGATGTATTGGTGCTGGGAAATATAAACTGGTTTACAAAACTGCTTCTGTTTATGTGCATGGCCGTGGCTTTACAAGTAGTTTTAACAGTATATAGAAGTCATATTTTAATAAAATTTCAAAAGAAAATGGTATTACTTTCTGCAAGGGATTTTTTTTACAGTATGTTTCGATTGCCAATCAGTTTTTTTGATCAGCGCCATGTGGGTGACTTGGCGGGGCGCGTAAATAGTAATGCAAATGTAAGTGATTTTTTGGCAGGAGAGTTAGCAGAAACGGCACTGAACTTTCTCGTGGCAGTGTTTTATTTGCTTTTGCTTGTGTTATATAGCCCGAGACTCGCCATACTTGCCGTTTGCTCGGTGGTAATTAATTTACTTGTAATGAAAATTGCTGCGGGACTCCTTTCAAACCATATGCTGAAATTGCAACAGGATATAGGCAAACTTTACGGAACGGTTTGTGCAGGTCTTAGCATCACAAGCACATTAAAAGCTTCCGGCGCTGAGGCATCATATGTGAGAAGAATCTTGGGATATAATGCAAAAACCATCGGGTTGGAGCAGAGACTGAACAGATATCAACAAATCATTAGTGTCATTCCGGATACCATAAAAATGCTAACAGATGTATTGTTGCTACTGGCAGGAGGATATTATGTTATCGAGGGGCATATGTCCATTGGTATGCTGACCGCGTTTACTGTATTGTTTGGCTCTTTTTCACAGCCGGTAGATAAGCTCGTGGGTTTTGCAAAAAACATTCAGACAGCAAAAGCAGATATGATCAGAGTTGAAGATATTATGAACTATATGCCGGATGCTAAATTCGCAGATGAAACAAATAAGAGAGCCTTAAAAACAAAATTAGAGGGTATGGTTGAGCTGAGAAATGTATCCTTTGGCTATAGCAACTTAAAGCCTCCGGTTGTATCTGAATTCAATTTCCATATTTCTTGCGGAACATCCATTGCTTTTGTTGGCTCCTCCGGGTGCGGAAAGTCGACCGTTGCTAAAGTAATTAGCGGTTTATATAAACCATGGGACGGTGACATTTTATTTGATGATATTTCAGTAAAAGAGATACCAAATGAAGTCTTAAATGCCAGTATTTCTACAGTAAGCCAGAATATTACGCTTTTTTCTGGGAGCGTTCGCGATAATCTGACGATGTGGAATAATAATATTTCAGAAGCAGATATGATTGCGGCAGCGAAAGATGCCTGCATTCATGACGATATTTCTCAAAAACCGGGTGCGTATGATTTTCAACTGGCAGAAGGGGCGGCTAATTTTTCGGGCGGTCAGCGCCAGCGGTTAGAAATTGCAAGAGCTTTAGCTACTAATCCAACGGTTTTGATTATGGATGAAGCAACCAGTGCTTTGGACCCGATAATCGAGAAGAAAATTATGGATAATATTAAACGCAGAGGGTGTACGTGCATAATCATCGCTCATCGATTAAGTGCAATCCGCGACTGCGACCAGATTATCGTAATTGCAGACGGAAGAATTGCTCAACGAGGTACTCACGAAGAACTTTCGCAGGTGGAAGGGCATTATAAAGCATTTATCAATAACTTTTAGAAAGGCAACATAGATGTTAGATGACGAAGTACTGTTTAACTTAAAAGGCGGAAACTATTACGTTACAGGGCGTGACAGCGATGCCTTCCGGGTAAGAAAAGGAACTGTTCTTGTGTATATTGCTCCAATGATGAAGGAAACGCTTGGACGTCGGTCTTTCATCTATGAAGCGAAAGCAGGAGAGGTAATACCAAGCTTTTCTTATAAGGACACGGAAGGACGCACCTGGCACTTCTGCTTGGTTGCTTTAGAAGAGGCGACAATTGAAATTGTAGAGTACGGCTCCACTAAAGTATTGAAGGAGAGATTCTCTAAAAAAGCGAACGTTAAAAATTATCAAATGGAAGGATATAATGGCGGTTTGGTGGATCAATACCGAATCAATATTGTTACAGAAGATAGTTTTATTCGAAGAAGTCAAAAAGAACGTATTTCAGCGTCCGAACGTGTTTCAAAATTAATTTACGGCGCCTTTTGCAGCAATGAAACAGCCTTTTTTGATAAAAAATCAAAAAATCCGTTATATAATGCAGTGGCATTATTAGGTGAAAGACAGCATATTACCGTGGCCTCTTTTGAAAGACTGCGGGAAGCATGCGGCGATGATTTTTCTATATCAGATATAGCGCGTGTATCTAATTTTGCTTATCGGGAAGTAATTCTGGAGCCGGGGTGGTATCGGCAGGATTCCGGAGCGTTTTTGGTATATGATAATCAAAAAAAGGTTTACGCTTGTCTGCCGAAAGGGGATAGTTCCTATATATTGTATGATGCGGAAGAGGGATGTTGCATTCCTGTTTCAAAAGAATCGGCAACAGCAATTTCCCCAAGAGCATATATGCTGTACAGATCATTGCCTGATAAAAAGCTGGAAGGAAAAGATATTTTTACGTTTTGCCGTGCTTGCGTGAAAAGAAAAGACATTTGTATGCTGCTGTTGATGACAATTGCTACGGCACTTGTCGGTCTTTTGCCTCCATTCATATGCCAAAAATTGTATGATGTATATATTCCGTTGGGAGCGAAAGAAAGTCTGTTCCAAGTGGGGTGTGTACTTGTATCTTTCATGATGGCAAACATACTGTTTTCTATTGTAAAAAATCTTGTAAAATTTCGTATCACAAGCCGTATGTCATATGATGTACAAGGCGCTGTTTTTAATCGCCTGTTTTGCCTGAGGGAAAGCTTCTTTCGAAAGTACGAATCCGCGGATCTGGCACAAAGAGCGCTAAAGGCTGGAAATATCGTTAATACAATAGGTACTGTGCTTACTACATCAGCGATGACAGGGATTCTTGTTATAGTGTATTTGACTAATATGTTGTCATATTCCGGGAAACTGACAGCAATTGGACTGGGTATGATTTTTGTTTATGCTGTTATCTGTTATTTGATTTCTGTCGGTGCATTGAACTATAGAAAGCAAATGGAGGAACTGGAAGGGAAAACATACTCTGTAATGTTTCAGCTGTTAAGCGGCATTGCAAAAATAAGAATTGCAGGTGTAGAAGACAGAGCATTGTATGAATATATGAAACCGTATATCAAGCTAAGAAATTATGAGGCTAAATATAATACCGTCAGTAGTTATGGGACGATACTATCTGCTGTTTCAAATAGTGTTTTTACGATAGTATTATATGTTGTTTTGATAAAGGGAAATCAGGAAATCAGCCTGGGTGCTTTCGTGGCATTTAATTCTTTGTTCGCTGCATTTACGGCATATGTACTGCAATTGGTTCAAGGACTTGTTAGCTTGAAAGCTTTAAAACCGGAATTAGAACGCATCCGTCCGATAATGGAAGAACTTCCGGAATATGATGCTGTTAAAGAACTGCCGGGAGATATTTCCGGTGCTATAGAAGTGAATAATGTTTCATTCTCTTACGGACCGGACATGTCGATGGTTCTGAATAATATTAATATAAATATTGCACCCGGTGAATATATCGGTATTGTCGGACCTTCCGGATGCGGAAAAACCACCTTACTGAAATTATTGCTGGGATTTGAAAAAACTACGCACGGTAAGATTTATTATGACAATAAAGATATTGAAGGAATTGACAAGAGAGAACTTCGTAAGAACATGGGTGTGGTATTACAAGCGGATAAGTTGATTTCCGGTAGCATATTTGAAAATATTACGATTGCAGCACCAAAGGCTACAATTGCTGATGTAAAAACGGTAATCAGTAAAGTCGGTCTGGAAAAGGATATTGCAAAAATGCCAATGGGATTGCATACCATGCTCAGTGAAGATTGCGGGACCATATCCGGCGGTCAGCAGCAGCGGATATTGATTGCAAGAGCTCTTATTTCAAATCCGAAAATTGTTTTTTTTGATGAAGCGACAAGTGCATTGGATAATGTTACGCAACGTATGGTATGCGAAACATTAGAAAAACTGGATTCAACCAGAATTGTTATTGCTCACAGACTGAGTACCATCATTAAGTGTGACAGAATTATTGTGATGGAAGCAGGACGGGTGGTAGAACAAGGTACATATGAGGAACTAATGAAGAAAAAAGAATTGTTTTACCGGTTAGCCGACAGACAGCTTGTATGATTTCTTTTGCAATTTTTCTTTTTTATGTAACGGTTAGAAACGGTGAGTGTATACATAAGTGATAGTAAAGAATGTCATATTTTTTAGGAGGCCATAAGCATGACAGAAGAAAGAAAAGACTTTCTGCAAAAACAGATATTCGAATTATTGCAAAGTGAAGAGATTTGTGCAGAATTACTTATGTGTGCAAACGCAGAAACTGTAAAAGAAGTGCTGGGAAAATGCAGTATTGATGCTATGTCGGAAGAAATAGCAGAAATCTATAGGGCAGGGACAATCGAAATAAAAAAAGTGAAAGAATCAAAAAGCGAAGAACTTGATCTGGAGAAACTGGATGAAGTCGTCGGAGGCAACCGATTTTGGCGTGGTGCCGGTACTTTTGCCGGCGGCACCGTTTTTGGCTTTGGCTTAGGAATAGTATGCGGTGTATGTCCTGTATTTACACCGAATGCAATGCAAGCATGGGAGGTGATTTTTTGAAAAACAATATGGAGGAGATGCTTAAATATTTTGCTGATATGGAATTATTGTCCCCAAACGATGAATTATCAAAATTAGTTGAGTCAGAAACAGAGGATGAATTGTCCGAAGATATGTTGGACTTTGTTTCGGCTGCCTCTCATTCGGAGTTTGACAGATTTCGAAGATATTTAGAGGAGTCCGGAAAAAAGAAATAAGCGGACACGGTGGAATAAGGAATGCGGTGCATAAACAATAATGTATTGGAAGTCTATGGAGAAAATTCCGAATTGATATTTTCCATGGAAGAGACTTTTGAGAATGAAGTGTTTTCAATCAAGCTATATGGTGAAATGAGAAATGAAGTTGCTTATGAATTCGAAGATGAACTTGTGGCAGCTTTATTGTGCTGTAAAAAAGTAGAATTGGATTTTGAAAATGTTGACTATGTGGCAAGCATGGTTTTAAAAATACTGCTGTCTTCACAGCATATGGTAGATGAACTGGAGGATACTTCCATGTGCATATGCAGAACATCTGATATTGTGCTGACAGAATTAAAAAAAGCCGGCTTCTTAGATATATTGGATATAAAAATAATATAAAACGGAGGATGCGATGGGAAGAAGTACGATAGAACCGTATACAGGTAATGAAAAGTACATTTTTATATCCTACAGCTATGAGGATAAACAACAGGCTCTTTCGATTATGGAACGTTTGGTAAGAGATGGCTATCGTATCCGGTTTGATGCCGGTATGGAATCCGAAGATGACAGAGCAGAAAGGATTGCAGAATATATAAACCAATGCAGCATATGTATTGCATTGATTTCTAATAGGGCGGTAAATTCCCATAACTGTCGACAGGAAATTAATTATGCAATAAGAAAAAGAAAAAAAATGATATCGGTTATAACGGAAAAAACGGAAGAGCTGTCATTGGGAATGAAGTTGCAACTTTCCGGAGTTCAGAATATACTGAAGTATGCATATAAAAATGATAATGTTTTTTTTCGCATACTTTACAGAGAGGAAGCCTTAAAGGAATGTCAGGAACAAGCTCCCGATATTCACGATAACAAACTTTCCACCGGAGCAAAATTCTTTTTAGTCAGGACAAAAAGTGACGAGAAAATATATATCAACGGTGGCGAAACAGTATTGGGGCGCTCGGAAAGCATGTGTCAGTATGTTATCCGGAATAATAGTACAATAGGGAGATGCCATGCAAAAATTGTGGCAGGGGATTGGAATTGCAGAGTGATTGACAATAATTCTGCAAACGGAACTTATCTGAACGGAAGAAAATTGGCAGCAGGTAAAGAATATCTGCTAAAGGATAATGATCAACTGAAATTGTCTAATGAGTTGTTTACTTTTCATATAAGACAGGAGTAGCGTAAATGGGATATGTATATAAAGGATATACAGATGTAGGTGCAAGGAAATGTAATGAAGATTCTTTTGTTTGTGTGAATACCGAGCAGGAGTATTTATTCGTAGTTGCAGATGGTCTGGGAGGGCACGGCAAAGGAGAAATTGCTTCAACTATAGTTACAGAAGAGCTAAACAGGCAATTTCTTGAAAAAGAAAATTTTGATTTGGAAACAGCAATTAGTGACGCAAATATGTTAGTGCTGAAAAGGCAGGACGAGATTGGCGCAAAAATGAAAACCACTGTTGCTGTTGCCTGGATCGGTAAAAGCGTAACAAAACTGGCCCATGTGGGAGACAGCAGAATCTATGCATTTCTTGGTCCGGAATTAAAAATTCAGACCGTAGACCATAGCGCGGCTCAGGTAGCATTACAGCTGGATCCATCGATGGGCGATGTCAGAAACAGCAAGGACAGAAACGTAATAACCAGAGCTTTGGGAAATGCCAATGAAGTTACAATAGAGCTATCGGAGATAAGTAATGAAGCATACGATAGATTGTTGTTGTGTTCGGACGGATTTTGGGAATATGTATTGGAAGAGGAAATGTGTAAAACAATGCGGAAGTTTCAAACGCCGTCTTGCTGGCTGAGAAAAATGCGGCGTGTGCTTATGCAGCGTATACAGGGTGAGAACGATAATAATACGGCGATTGCAATTATAAGACGGAGGGATAAGAGATGAATTACTGCATGCATTGTATGCAAGCAATCCTGGAATCAGATACAGAATGTCAGTTTTGTGGCAATTCTCCGTTGTCCGTGGAATATAAGCCGCATCATTTACTTCCCGGAACAATATTACACAATAGGTTTCTGGTCGGAAAAGTCATCGGGCAGGGCGGATTTGGTATTACATATATTGGCCGTGATAATTCCAGAAATGTTAAAGTTGCAATAAAAGAATTTTATCCTACCGGTTTTGTGAGCAGAAGCAATACGGTATCCTTAAACGTAAACTGTAACTCTTCAGAAGAAGATGAGAAGTTTTTTGAAAAAGGGCGGGAAAGCTTTTTTAGAGAGGCTCAAATACTGGAACAATTTAGCAAGGAGCCAGGAATTGTTTCAGTTTTTGGCTCCTTTGAGGAAAACAATACAGCTTATATTGTTATGGAGCACCTGGAAGGAAAGGATCTGAAACAATATTTAAAAGAGAACGGAAAACTCGGTGTAAAAAGAACAATTGAACTGATGACCCCTTTGATGACTACTTTGAAAGAAATACATAAACGGGGGCTGATTCATAGAGATATTAGCCCGGATAATATTCGTCTCGGGAAAAATGGTTTAAAACTGCTGGATTTTGGCGCTGCGAGAGTGTTTTCGCTAACCACTAAGAGAAGTTATTCCGTAGTACTGAAACCGGGATATGCGCCATATGAGCAATATTTTGCTTCCGGCGAGCAGGGCCCTTGGACAGATGTATACGCACTTTGCGCCACAATGTACCGCTGTATTACCGGAGTTACGTTAAAGGAAGCTCCGGCCCGTGTGATAAGCGATACTGTAAAGACGCCGTCTGCTCTTGGAATTGAGATTGATCCGAATGTGGAAGAAGCAATTATGAGAGGGCTTTGCGTTTTCAGAGAGGATAGAATTCAGTCAATCGATGACTTGCTACTGGCTTTTGAAAAAGGGATAGTAGCGGATCCGGATGACAGACCTACGGAGATTACAAAGAGACTGCAGATAGAGAATCTCGAAAATATTGCGAAGAATGAAACAGAGATAACGGATATATCAAGTGAAGATTCTGCGGACGGAAAACAAAATGATACAGAAGACAATGATGCAGATGGAGAATCTGATGATACAGGAAAGAAAGAGGAGGTTACAGAGAATTCAAACGAAGCAGAAGGAATTGATACAAAACTTTGGATTACTGTTTTGCTGGTTATTCTATTATGCGCAATTGGAGTAGGGGCATTGGCAATGACAATCGGAAACGCTGTAAAAAGCGGTAAAGACAATACAATTACACCAATGCCGATGACAACTTCAACATCGATTCCTACAGAAACAGGTACACCAACTCCTACATTGATAGACACACCGGTACCGGCAGACACACCGGCACTGCCAATAACGGAAGTGCCGACACCAACAGAAACACCAACGCCGGTACCGACGGAAACGCCAACCAATATTCCGATTCCAACGGCTACGCCGGAGGCGACGAGTACACCAAAGCCAACAAACACGCCAAAACCAACGAATACCCTAAGGCCGACAAGTACACCAAAGCCAACGAACACACCTAAACCGACGAATACTCCGATACCACATATCCATGACTATAGTTATTATGTAAATGTCGTGCGGGAAGCAACCTGTAGCAGTGAAGGACAACAGATGCTGGTTTGCCGGTGCGGAGAGTATCAGATTGACTATATCCCTATGGTGAGTCACGTTGAAACCGTGATTACGGGAACACCGGCTACTTGTGTATCAAATGGGTTAACGGATGGAAAATCGTGTATTAATTGCGGAGCTGTAACGGTTGCTCAGAATGTAATAGCAGCCAAAGGCCATAAAGAAGTAATCATAGGCGGGATAGAGGCTACTTGTACGTCAAATGGTTTGACTGCCGGAAAAAAATGTTCTGTTTGCGGTACAATAATTGTGACTCAGGCGAATATTGCGGCCAAAGGCCATAGTTATGACGGAGAAAACGATTTGTCCTGTAATGTATGTAATCATGAGAGGGGCTATTGGTCGGAATGGATTGACAATGGAACCTCGGCTGTTTCTTCTTCCGGAACAAGAGAAGTAAAGACGGAAGAAGTTTCTGTTACGGTGTATCAATACTATTACAGACGTTGTTTATGGTACAGCTCTTCAGGCGTATGTTCTTCCAGCAAGCTGCCACCGAACGGATATAAGGAAGGCAGCATTTATAACGGAAGTAAAACCTATCGCTGGGATTACTCGGGATATTACAATAATCCTATTCCGGTCGTGTGGATATTATTTCCGGGCTATACCACAGAAACATCTACCTATGATTGTGACGGAATCACCTATTATACGGAGTATGTGAAAGAGAGTATAGCTAATGAAACACATTACTTTTACCGTGATATAATTTTTTATTAATTTTAAATTTACGAACAGGCCCGGAGAAGAATCTCCCGGCCTGTTTTGTTTTTTTAAAATTTTGTGTAACACTTTTCCTCCTTGTGTGTATACATAGATGAAAATGAAAAACAAAAGTTCAAAATACAAGGAGGACAAAATTATGAAGAACAAC
>JAZQJL010000021.1:0-3722 GCA_045541595.1 Lachnospiraceae bacterium
AATAACGGCTGGTCATTGGCAATCTGTGCAGTACAAAGCGAATTTATCGGCACAACCGTAATTGGTATTATTATTATCCTGATTAGTATATTGGTGGTAAATGGTATCGCGGGAACCCAGGCAAGAAGACTTGGTAATTCCATCGGAGCACCGATTCATCAGTGTGCAGAACGTCTGGCATTGCTGGCGGAGGGCGACTTACATACACCGGTACCGGAAGTGACAACCAAGGATGAAACCCTGGTATTGGCCGAAGCTACCAGAATGATTGTAGAATCCCAGGCGGCGATTATCGGCGATTTGGACTATGTGCTGGAAGAAATGGCAGGCGGTGATTTTACGGTTGCTTCCAAAATTGGCGATGACGCTTATGTAGGCGAATATGAGAGCCTGATTACCTCTGTTTATGATATGAAGGCAAAAATGAGCGATGCACTCAACAGAATTAAGGAGGGTGCCGCACAGGTATCCCTTGGTGCAACCCAGCTGACAGACGGGGCACAAAATCTTGCAGAAGGTGCAACCGATCAGGCAGGTTCTATTGAAGAGCTTACGGCTACCATAACGGATGTAACCGCTCAGGTAGAAGAAAACGCCAAAACAAGTCAGGGTGCCGCATCCGTAGCATTGGATGTTGTTGCAAGAGCACAGGCAAGCAGTGAAGAAATGAGCCTGATGACAGCAGCAATGGAACGTATTACAGCAACCTCCCAGGAAATCGGAAATATCATCGGAGAAATTGAAGAAATTGCTTCTCAGACTAATCTTCTTTCTTTAAACGCGGCAATTGAAGCTGCAAGAGCAGGAGATGCGGGACGGGGCTTTGCCGTGGTGGCTGACCAAATCAGAAAGCTGGCAGAAGACAGTGCCAGATCTGCAGTGAATACAAAGAAGCTGATTGAATCTTCGTTAGCAGAAGTAGAGCAGGGCAACCAGATTACAGAGCGTACCACCCAGGTAATGCAGGAAGTTATTGATGGCCTGAATCAGCTGGCGCAGGGCGCAGAGGCATCCAGCCAGAATTCTATCCAGCAGGCTGAGATGATGGAACAGCTGGAACTTGGCGTAGAGCAGATTTCCGAAGTAGTACAGGGCAATTCTGCCATTGCACAGGAAGTGGCTGCTACCAGTGAGGAGTTGTCCGCACAGGCAATTTCCCTTGACAATATGGTAGGACAGTTTAAGTTATAAGATTGTTATAGCGAGAGGAGTAGAAGAGGATTGCAGACCAGCAGTCCTCTTCTTTTCGTATATTTTCTTTTTCAGACTCTTAAGCTTTGGGGAGGTTTTGCCAATCGGACTGTCATAAAGCTAATTAATGGCAGACGGCAGATTTTTACTATAACTCAGCGGCGGAAAGGGATGACTTGTTATGAGTTGGTTGCCAGAGCGTCCGTAGGACGCTTTTATAAAAGGGTAGTAAGGGCGTCTCTGGAAAACTAGTTTTCCGAGAGCGCCTTCACTACCCTTTTTATAAAGTGCTTTGCACTTTAATTGGCAACCAACTCCGGGGAAGAGTTTCTGACTTTCCGCCACTTCAAACAAATAGCTAAAAATCTTCCGCCTGCCCTAACTTTTATGACAGCCCTTTTGGAAGCCTCCGACAAAGCTTACGAATGCCGTGAAAAAGAAAATATACTCAAAAGTAAAGAGGACCTGCATGGTCTGCAATTCGTCCTATACTTCCGAGCCGTCTCAATCCGTGTGTTGCGAAGCAACATACGGATTGAGATGCGATGTCGGTCTTTTTCTTTTTGGAGATATGTGGTATACTAATAAAAGATTTTTTGTACGAAAGGAAAGGTTATGGCATCTACTCGTAAAATCGATATGACAAAAGGCTCTATTTTAAAATCAGTGCTTCTGTTTGCAATTCCTATCTGTATCGGGGATATGCTGCAACAGCTTTATAATACGGTGGACACCCTGATTATCGGCAATTTTTGCAGTTCCGCATCCCTGGCGGCTGTGGGTACCAGCTCCCAGCCGGTGGAAATTTTTCTGTGCATTTTTATGGGACTTGGAGCGGCTGCATCCATTCTGGTATCGCAGAGCGCGGGCAGTGGTGATAAAGTGCGGATGCAGAATGTGGTAAACACGGTGGTGAGCTTCTTGTTTATGTGTGCAATTCCGCTGTCGGTACTTGGTATCTTATTCGGCCCACTGGTATTACATGTAATGCAGGTACCGGAGGATGCATTTTCTTTAGCGTCTGCATATATAAGAATTATTTTCCTCGGAACTCTTGGCAACATGGGGTATAACATGAATGCGGGAATTCTCCGCGGACTTGGAGACAGTCGGTCTACCCTGCGTTTTCTGGTGATTTCCTGCTGTGTGAATATTGTGCTGGATTTAGTGTTTGTGGCAGGCTTTCGCATGGGTGTAACCGGTGCGGCGCTGGCTACCATGATTGCCATGATGACCTCCTGGATTTGCAGTATTTTGTATCTTAGAAAAAAGTATCCGGAGCTGGAGTTTCCGCTGTTACCAAAGCGTATTGAAAAAGGTGTGATCAAGGATGTTATTTCCGTAGGTTTGCCGCTGGGCATGAACAGCTCCATTTATTCCGTGGGACATCTTTTGGTGCAGGCAGTGGTGAATGCCCAGGGAACTGCTTTTATGGCAGCGTTTTCTATTGCGACTAAACTGACAGGACTTTGTAAATTTGCCAATTCTTCTTTTGCATCTGCGGCAACCACCTTTGCAGGGCAGAATAAGGGGGCAGAAAATTATGGCCGTCTGCGCAGGGGCGTGAAGCAAATTTCTTTGGCGGCCGGAGTCATTATGTTCACCACGGGAATTATCGGTACGGTCTTCTGCCGTCCGATTTTAGGAATTTTCTCTGATGACCCGGAGGTTCTGTTTTATGCGGTGCGTTACATAAGAATTGTATTACCTTGGTTTTGGACCTTTGCGGTATTTAGTGTGCTTACCAAGTACTTAAACGGCATCGGTGCGGTAAAGTATCCGACCATCATCAATTTACTGATGCTTTGGGCAGTGCGTATTCCGGTCAGCTATGCCATTGACTATTTTTACGATGGAACGTATTTTATGGTTTCCATGCCGATAAATTATATGTTCGGACTGATTTGTGTGTTGGCCTACTTCCCGTGTTCAAAGCAGTGGAAAGAGGTGTGCCGTCTGGCAAGGCGGCAGGAGGAGTGTGTAAATGGAGAGTAAAGGCACGGAGGTCCTTAGATATAAAGTTGCATTGAAGAAAGGATACAGGATCGGATTTTTGTTTCTCGGTGTTTTTTTGGTCACTGTTTCGGCTCCTATTGCTTTCCTTTCATTCAGCATGAGTGAGAAAGCGGGAGAATATATATTTAGCATTGCCGTGGCACTGTTTTTTGCAAGTATGGGAATTCTGCAACTGTTTCAGCTAAGGAAAGAACTTGCGGTTTATAAGGGAAGGCTAGAATATTGTAACGGATTTTATTGCAAAACCTACAGCCTGTCGGAGGTGTATGAGTATGACACCAGACTGGAAGAAACAAGTGCAGAATATGGCGACGGGACGGCAACTCCGGGAAGCTGGGATGAAGTCAGCACCTTTTATGACGGGAACGGCAAAAAGTTATTCCGATTTGGTTTAGCCTATAATAATGTGGAACGTTTCAAAAAAGATGTGGATAATTGCAGAAAAAGCATTAGAAATAACAAGAAGAAACGGTGACAGGTAGTGGAGGAAATCTATGAAACAAAAAAAGGTAAAG
>JAZQJL010000022.1:0-1614 GCA_045541595.1 Lachnospiraceae bacterium
TCACAGCCAGGAAATCAAGGACAACTTTGAAGAATTGTCTGGTAAGACCGTATCTATCGCGGGACGTATGATGTCCAAGCGTGTTATGGGCAAGGCTTCCTTCTGCAATATTCAGGATAAGCCGGGCAACATCCAGGTTTACGTGGCAAGAGACAGCGTAGGTGAAGAACCATATGCAGATTTCAAGAAGTTTGACGTGGGCGACATCGTAGGTATCGAAGGTGAAGTATTCGAAACAAAGACCGGCGAAAAGTCCATCCACGCAACGGTTGTTACCTTACTCAGTAAGAGTCTTCAGATTCTTCCTGAGAAGTACCATGGCTTAACCAACACCGATATCCGTTACCGTCAGCGTTACACTGACCTGGTAATGAATCCGGAAGTAAAGGATACGTTCATTAAGCGTTCCAAGATTATCAGCAAGATCCGTCAGTACTTAGACGCTAAGGACTTCATGGAAGTAGAGACGCCTATGTTAGTTGCTAACGCAGGCGGTGCGGCTGCAAGACCGTTCGTCACCCACTACAATGCACTGGACGAGGACGTTAAGCTCCGTATTTCCTTAGAGCTTTATTTAAAGAGACTTATCGTAGGCGGCTTAGAGCGCGTTTACGAAATCGGCCGTGTATTCCGTAACGAAGGCTTGGACACCAGACACAATCCGGAATTCACTCTCATGGAATTATACCAGGCTTATACCGACTACCACGGCATGATGGATTTAACGGAAGACATGTTCCGTTACCTTGCTAAAGAAGTTTGCGGCACCACCACAATTACTTACGGCGAGCATACCATCGACCTTGGCAAGCCGTTTGAGCGTCTCACCATGATTGAGGCAGTTAAGAAGTACACCGGCGTTGACTTCGATGAGATTCCTGATACAGAAGCAGCAAAGAAGATTGCAGACGAAAAGGGTGTCCACTACGAAAAGCGTCATGCAAAGGGCGACATCTTAAACCTCTTCTTCGAAGAGTTTGTAGAAGAGCACTTAATCCAGCCAACCTTCATTATGGACCATCCAATCGAGATTTCTCCTTTAACTAAGAAGAAGCCTGACAAGGAAGGTTACGTAGAGCGTTTTGAGCTGTTCATCAACACTTGGGAAATGTGTAACGCATACTCCGAGTTAAATGACCCAATCGACCAGCGTGAGCGTTTCAAGGCCCAGGAAGCAGCTCTGGCAGCAGGTGATGAAGAAGCAAACACCACCGACGAAGATTTCTTAAATGCACTGGAAATCGGTATGCCTCCAACAGGCGGTATCGGTTACGGCATCGACAGACTTGTTATGTTGCTGACTAACAGTCCTGCGATTAGAGACGTGTTACTGTTCCCAACGATGAAGTCTCTCGACAAATAAATGCAGTATTTATAAGGGTTTGCGGACTTTTTGAAAGTACACTACAACAAAAGTACAACAAATTTACAACGCATAATACGGAATAATACCCAATAATGCGTTTGTGGTTCACAATTTCAATTAAATAGTTTTGTACTATTAAGGACATTTTCTGAAAGAAATTTTAGAAGATGTCCTTTTTGTTATGGTCGAAAAAAATCAAAAAGCATTCCTATAGAACATGAAATTTGACAATTAAAAAAATCTCCCAG